>NZ_JBFUFK010000009.1:0-185167 GCF_056403475.1 Rhizobium sp. P2_G9
GTGCTTGGGCAGCGGCAACTGCACCAGAATGCCATGGATGGTCGGATCGGCATTGAGCTGGGCGACGAGCGCCAACAGCTCTTCCTGCGTCGTATGCTCAGGCAGAGAATGCTGCACGGACTTGAAGCCGCATTCCTTGGCCATGCGGCTCTTGGCGCCGACATAGGCCTGGCTCGCCGGATCATTGCCGACGATAACCACAGCAAGCCCGGTCTCGACGCCCGTCTCCTGGCGCAGGCCAGCCGTGGTGGCTTTCACTTGGTCGATGACGGAAGCGGCAATCTCGGTGCCGTTGATGATCTTGGCCATCTCAGCCCATCCTTTCGGATGCGTAAGAGCCGGGGCTGGCGGGGAAGACGATGGTCTTGTTGCCGTTCATGAACACTCGATGATGGATATGGGCATGGATGGCACGCGCCAGCACCTGGCTTTCGACATCGCGGCCGATCGACACATAGTCCAAGGCGCTCTGTGCATGTGTGATCCGGGCGACGTCCTGTTCAATGATCGGGCCTTCATCGAGGTCGGCGGTGACGTAGTGCGCGGTGGCGCCAATCAGTTTCACGCCACGTTCATAGGCCTGCTTGTAGGGATTGGCACCCTTGAAGCTCGGCAGGAAGGAATGGTGGATGTTGATGATCCGGCCGCTCATCTTCTGGCAGACCTCATCAGAGAGCACCTGCATATAGCGGGCCAGCACGATCAGTTCGGCGCCGGATGAGGTGACCACGTTCATCATTCTGGCCTCCGCCTCGGGCTTGTTGGCTTTGGTGACGGAAATGTGGTGGAAAGGGATGTCGTGATTGACGACGACCTTCTGGTAATCGAAATGGTTCGACACCACACCGACGATATCGATCGGCAATGCGCCGATCTTCCAGCGGTAGAGCAGGTCGTTGAGGCAATGGCCGAACCGCGAGACCATCAGCAGCACCTTCATCTTGTGGTCGCCATCGTGGAATTCGCTAACCATGTCGAACTTCTTCTTCACCGGCTCGAATCCCGTCACAATCTCTTCGATCGCCACGCCTTCCTGGCTCACGAAGGTCAGCCGCATGAAGAACAGCCCGGTCTCCAAGTCATCGAACTGCGAACTGTCGATGATGTAGCAGCCTTTCTCGGCAAGGAAGCCGGTGATCGCGGCGACAATGCCGCGGGTGGATTGGCAGGTGACTGTCAGGACATAGCTCTTCATGGGTGTCTCGTACTTGGAGGGAATTGGCGGTCGCAATCTTATTTCTTGACTGCAGCCGCATGCAAAAGCGGTCCAAGCCCTGTTCAATCCGCTCGCATTAGGCAGCGAGCAGGGACTTCAGCTTGATCGATGATGATGCGAGGGCACTGCGATCCGGCCGGGCACGCGCGGTTATCAGCATCTCCGCTAGCCGAATGTCGCGACCAACGGAATTGCCTCGGCCGATGCCGCTCGCTGCCACCAGATGCCCGTCTGCATCGAGATGAAACAGCAGGAAGGCATCTTCGCCAAGGTCGCGGCGCACGGTGGCAGTGGCCGACGCCGCTAGTCCGGCGATCTGTAGCGTAAGATCATACTGATCGGACCAGAACCACGGCACGTCGACGAAAGGCTTGCTCCCACCCAGCAGATTGCTTGCGACTAGAATGCCCTGGTCTTGAGCGCTTCTCCAGGACTCGAGCCGAAGACGGACATTGCCGTAGATCGCCGAGGGAAAGGAGCAACAGTCTCCTGCTGCAAAAATATCGGGATCGGAGGTCGCTAGATAGGCGTCGACAGCAATGCCGTTGTTGACAACCAAGCCACATTCTTCTGCGAGCCTTGTATTCGGGACGGCACCGACGCCGGCCAGCACGAGATCGCCCGTCCACCGAGAACCGTCAGCGAGGGTAACGGTGATGCCAGCCTCGTCCTCCGCAATCTCTGACACGGTCGCGTTTAGAACGAATTCAACGCCTTCGGCGCGGTGACGCGCTTCGACAACGGATGCGATCTCTTGCGGCACCACGCGCGCCATCAGCCGCGGAAGCCCTTCGACAACAAGGACGGACGTGCGCTGCTGCCGCGCCGAAGCAGCCACTTCAAGACCGATGAAGCCTCCGCCGATGACGATCAGCCTCCGGCAGGCGCCTAGCCGTTCACGGATCGCCAAAGCATCGGCATATGTCCGAAGCGTGATAAGTCGTGTCAAATGTTGCGTATTTGGCAATGATCGGGGGCGTGCGCCGGTCGCCAACAGCAGCCGGTCGTAGGCAAGCGCCATGCCGTCAACGAGGATAAGCTGCTGCATGTCCCGGTCAATCCGCGCCGCTGCCATGCCCTCGATGAGTTCGATGCCGGCGCCCTGATATGCCTCCCGAGCTGCAATCAGCGTCAGTTCCTTCGCTCCGAGGAGCACCTGCTTGGAGAGCGGCGGCCTGTCGTAAGGTAGCTCTCGCTCGTCCCCAATTAGGGTAACCCTTCCCAGGAACCCTTTTTCGCGCAGGGTTAGAGCCGCGCGACCACCGCATAGGCCCGCTCCGATAATGACGATGTGCTTTGCGCTATCCACCATGACCTCCAGCAAGCAGATTCCTCTTCTGCCCGTATGAAGGATAAAAACTGCGATGCGACTTGCCAATGAGGTTATGATACAAAGTATCAATCATATCATTATTCTCTGAAAATGATACTGAAGATACCAGTTTTCGATCAGATGTTCTCTCGGGTATAAAGATCGAATGGCAGGACGCAGGTGTAGTTGCCCATCCCGGATTTAGCGCTGGCCGCGCGGATCATTCCTCCAATGACTTCGCCCGCGAGGCGGTCCAGGGGGTGGGAGATGACGAAGGTCATCGTACCGTCCAACAATGCCTCCTGGGTTACGTCCATGAGTTCATAGCCCACGACCTTCACTTTTCCGGCCATGCCCGATGATCTGAGTGCGGCCAATGTCCCCGATATTCCTCCTCCGGCGACGTAGATGCCTTGAAGATCTGGGTGCTCCCGCAGGAGCTTTTCTGTCATCTCCTGCGCGACAGCCTTGTTTTCAAACGTTAATAATGGTTCAAGCAGCGTGAAGCCCGGGGCATGCTCGCGAAAATAGGAGCGGAAACCGCTCTCGTTCATTTCCTGGCATCTGTATCGCAGATTGCCGACCAGGATGCCCAGCTTGCCGGGCTCCTTGCTGGTATGCTCGAAAACCCAAGCGGCGGTCCGTCCCACTTTCCACCCGTCGATTCCGATATAATGCACCAGTCCGGTCGAGGCCAGTTGTGAGATCAGCGCAAAGACCGGCGTACCGCGATCCTGCAACGTCTGGATTGCTTGACTGACGATCGGGTGGACTGCGGAGACTACCCCAATCGCATCGCAATCTTTGGCAAGGGTCAGCATTCGTGCTGCAGTGTTTTGGGGTGACAGATCGTCGAGGAACTCGATTCGGGCTTCGACATGCGCCTCTGATGCTCGTTCGGCGGCAGCGCTGAGCGCCTTTGCCAGGTTCTTGTAGAAGGTCCGTGTTGGCTGGTGCAACAGGAAGCCGAACCGATACCGTGGTTTCGCTGCCGCCACCCGGCTTTCGATTGCACCAACGCCGTAGAAACCTATGGCTTGGGCCGCCGCCTTCACATGCTCCATCGTCTTCTGCTTGACGCCGGCCGAACCGCTGAGGACGCGGTTCACCGTGGCGATGGAAACATCGGCCGCTTCGGCCAGGTCACGGATCGTCGGGCGCGCCATAGTTCCTCCTTATATCATTTCATATCTTTGTCGGGCAATTTTGACATGAATGATACTATCGTATCTTGAGGATATCATCATCACTTGATTTGATTTCAGTCAAGGCGTTTATTGGCGGCAACCAAAGGGCGGGACGATGTCCGTCCAAGCTGGAACATATCAACGAAAGCGGCAGGCGACCGCAACGGGCTCATCGATGCCGGGAGCTCGACTGGCGAAGCTTTGTCTGGTGCCTCCCCTGATGTGCATGCCTGCACACCTGAGGGTGAGACAAGGCAACGTGTTGCCGACGGAGGAATGAGATGGATGATCTGAGGTTTGGCACTCGCAACAAAAGGGGCGACTGGGCTCCGAATGGCAGGATTGAGATCGCCTCCTCCTGGGCATGGCCGCCGAAATTGCTGTCGTTCCTGAAGTGGCTTCCGGAATATATCTGGCCATGGAACGCATTTCACATGGCGACGGCGCTGCTCTACTGGTTCTACGTCGTGCCGGATGTGGCGACCATGAAGACGTTAAGCATCGGCTGGGCGCTCCGGCTTTATGCGGTGAATGCCGCGGCAATCTTCGTGTTCTACGGTTCGATCGAGCTCTTCTACTATATCAGGCGCAAGCAGGGCACGCGCTTCAAGTACAATTCGAAGTTTCCCAGCGAGCAGCCTTCCGACGTCTTCTGGTTCAAGAGCCAGAATATCGACAATTTTCTGCGATCGTTCTTCGTCTCGATCCCGCTGTGGACCGTGGTCGAAGTGCTGATGCTGTGGTGCTTCGCCAATGGGTTCGTTTCCTGGGTGAATTGGGAAGAGCACCCGTATTACCTGGCTTTCCTCGTATTGGTCTCTCCCGCCATTCACGAGGTCCATTTCTTCATCATCCATCGCCTGATCCATACACCACTGCTCTATAGGTGGATCCATTCCGTCCATCACAATTCGGTCAATCCGTCGCCTTGGTCGTCGCTGTCGATGCATCCTGTCGAGGGCTTCCTCTACCACGCGGTGGCCTTCTGGCACCTGGTGATTCCGTCCAACCCCATCGTCGGCTTGTTCCAATTGCACATGGCGGGCTTCGGCGCAGTCAACGGTCATATCGGCTTTGAAAAGCTGGAGATCACCGAAGAAACCGCCGTCAATAGCCATGCCTATACGCACTACCTGCATCACAAATATTTCGAGGTGAACTATGGCGGCGACGGCCTGATCCCGCTCGATAAGTGGTTCGGCACCTGGCACGACGGCACCAAGGAGAGCGACGCCCAGATGCAGGCGCGCTTCCAGAAGAAGAAAGAACGGCTGAACGCCAAGCAAGGCGCCAAGGCCTGAGACATCGAGAGCGGACTGCCGACCGTCTTGGGCAGTTGAAATGGGGACATGGGAGGAGATCTTGCCCCCGCAAACCAAATGCAGGGACGGGCCAAAAGCCCGGCAGCGCAACCAATCAGTCTTGTAACGCCGTCAGGTGACGGTATTTGGAGGAGGGTAAAATGAGAATAGTGAAACATCTTCTGGCTGCGGCGGTTGCCGCCGTTGTCCTGTCAACGGCTGCCACAGCGGCCATGGCCGGCGGAGCCAATATCTTCGTCATCGGCGGCAAGGCGGACGATCCGTTCTGGTCGAAGGTGAAGAAGGGCGCCGATGACGCCGCCAAGGTCGTTGAACTGACCGGCGGCAAAGTTACCTGGCTTGGCCCGCAGAATTACGACAATCTCGGCCCGGATGCAGCCAACCTTATCCGTACGGCTCTGAGCCAGAACCCCAGCGCCATTGTCGGCCCCGATTGGGTGCCGGAAGCGATGGACGAAGCCTTCAAGTCCGTCGTCGCGGCCAAGGTTCCGCTGATCGTCTACAACGCGGGCGGTATCGATGCGGCCAACAATCTCGGCGCGATGAACTATATCGGCAGCGATGAACACACCGCCGGCGTCGCTGGCGGCCAGTATTTCGGCCAGGCCGGTTCCAAGAACGTGCTCTGTGTCAACACCCTGCCGGGTGCGGCCAATACCGAAGCCCGTTGCGCCGGCGTGTTCGAGGGCGTCGGCATGAATGGCGGCAAGTCGACCCAGCTGCCGCTGCCATCGAGCACCTTCGGCAACCCGACCGCGGTCGCCGAAGCCATCAAGGCAGCGCTGCTCAAGGACCCGACCATTGACGGCATCATCACGATCAGCGCCGGCGACGGCAACAGTGCCGCCAACGCCATCATGCAGGCCAATGTCGGCGACAAGGTGAAACTCGCCACCTTCGACATGGATGAGACGGCGCTGCAGCGCATCAAGGATGGTGGCCAGCTCTTCGCCATCGACCAGCAGCCGTATCTGCAAGGTTACCTCGCCGTGTCGCTGCTCAACGGTTACGTCAATTTCGGCCTCGACCTGCCGACCAAGCCGGTCCTGACCGGCCCCGGCATCGTCGACTCCTCGAACATCGACGCGACGCTGGCCGGTGTGAAGGCGGGCGCTCGCTGACGCTCTGACTTGAGTGTCCGGCACGAAGGGCAATCCGACGGGCCGGACACCTCCGCAGCGGCGTCATCAGCGGGGTGCAACGACGCCACCTTACAACAGTTACAAGCCCCGGGAGGTTCATCCATGAAATCTCAAACCCTAGCTCAACCGCTAGAGCGTGCGAGCGCGCCGGCGCCCAAAAGCACGACGTCGTCCACGCCATCGCTCGGCAGCCTCGTTCGCCGCCCCGAAATGGGCTCCTTCATCGGCCTCGTCGCGGTCTTCACGTTCTTTTCCGTGTTTGGCGGTGCGAACTTCATGTCGCTCGGCGGCGTGGCGAGTTGGCTGAACGTCGCGGCAGGTTTGGGCATTATCGCGCTGCCGGTAGGTCTCCTGATGATTGCAGGACATCTCGACCTTTCCGTCGGCTCCGTCATCCCGGCAAGCTCGATGATGATCGCCATCGTCTCGGGTTATTACCAGGCGCCGATCATCGTCGGCATCGTCGCCGCCCTCTGTCTCGGTATGGCGGTCGGCTTCATCAACGGCGTGCTGGTCATCCGCACCCGGGTCCCGTCGTTCGTCGTGACGCTGGCGACACTGTTCGCGGTCGCCGGCCTGACGCTTGGCCTGTCGGTCATCCTGGCCGGAAGCACCAGCGTTGCGCTCAACGGTGGTCCCGTCGCCAAGATGCTGCTCGGCCAGTTCGTCGGCGGCAAATTCCAGGTGACGATCTTCTGGTGGATCGCAGCCGTCGCGGTCGTCGGCTTCATCCTCAACTTCTCGCGTTTCGGCAACTGGATCTTCGCCATGGGCGGCGATCAGRTCAGCGCCCGCAATGCCGGCATTCCGACCGAACGCCTGACGATCTGGCTGTTCGTCGGCAGCGGCCTCTGTGCGGCATTTGTCGGCCTTTCGCAGGCGCTGCTCTATAACAGTGCGCAGGTGGCGGCCGGTCAGTCCTTCATCTTCAATTCCATCATCGCGGTCGTCGTCGGCGGTGTGCTGCTCACCGGCGGCTATGGCTCGGTCGTCGGCATCGTGCTCGGAACGCTAACCTTCTCGGTCGTCAACCAGGGCATTTTCTACACCGGCTTCGATGCCAACTGGGCGTCGCTGATCATCGGCGTGCTGCTGCTGGCAGCCGTACTGATGAATAACACCTTCCGCACCATGGCCCTGACCCATTCGCCCCGTGGCAAGAAAGGGACACGCTCATGACATCGCCACTCCTCAAGCTCACAGGCGTAAACAAGTCCTTTGGTCCGATCGACGTTCTGCATGATATCTCGATCGAAGTGAATGCAGGGGAGGTGCTCTGCCTCCTCGGCGACAACGGTGCCGGCAAGTCGACATTGATCAAGACCTTGTCCGGCGTGCACAAGCCGACCTCCGGAACGATGGAAGTGAACGGCAAGCCCGTCATCTTCGAAGGGCCGCGCGACGCCAGCGCGATGGGCATCGCCACCGTCCATCAGTTCGGCGGCACCTTCCCGCTGATGAGCATCGGCCGCTCCTTCTTCGTCGGTGCCGAACCCACGCGACGCTGGGGGCCGTTCAGCGTTTTCGACCGCCGGTATGCCAACGAGGTTGCGGTGCGCTCGATGCGTGAGCTCGGCATCACCCGGATCGACGATGGCGACCGGCTGGTCGGCGGATTGTCGGGCGGCGAGCGTCAGTCACTAGCAATCGCCCGCGCCGTCCATTTCGGCGCGAAACTCCTGATCCTCGACGAGCCCACGGCGGCGCTCGGCGTTAAGCAGGCGACACATGTCCTGCGAATCGTCAACGAGGCGAAGCGGCGCGGACTCGCCGTCATCTTCATCACCCACCAGGTGATGCATGCCATGGCGGTGGGTGACCATTTCGCCGTTCTGATCCGCGGCGCCATCGCTGCCGACTTCCGCAAGGGCGAGCGCTCGCGAGAAGAGATCACCGACCTGATGGCCGGCGGAGAAACCATGGCCTCGCTAGAGGCCGAGATCGAAAGCCATATGGCTGAGCAGTCTGGCAGCTCTCCCGCGACCATTGCGCAATGATGGTCAAGGACAGTGGTAGACCATCGTCTTGAATTGAATTCCTCCCGTCCGCTTTTCTCCCGAGCATGCGGCGGACACCTGGTGGCCCGGGGTCCAAATCCGGGCCACCCCTTCAACCCCGAAAAACAACAAAGAAGCGAGTTGACTATCATGCCTGAATGGGTGGAAGCCTGTGGAACGGGCGACGTGGATCAGGAGGAACTGATCCGTTTCGATCACCAGGGGCGGACCTTCTGCGTCTACCACAGTCCCGATGACGAGTATTTCTGCACCGATGGCCTTTGTACGCACGAGAAGGTGCACCTCGCCGATGGTCTGGTGATGGACTACGTCATCGAATGCCCAAAGCACAACGGCCAGTTCGATTATCGCACGGGTGAAGCCGTGCGTATGCCCGTCTGTGTCAACCTGAAAACCTATGCCGTCAAGGTCGAGAACGGCCGCGTCTTCATCGAGATCTGAACATCATGACTTCAACATTTGCACTTGCCGCCTGCGCCGAAATGCTCTGGCGCGATCGTCCCATAGAATGGCGCGCCAGCCGCTTGAAAGAGATGGGTTTCGGGGTCGGCCTCTGGAACTGGCCGGACCACGACCTCGCCAAGCTGGAAGCCACCGGCGCCAGCTTCACCATCATGAATGGTTATCTACGCGGCCGCCTGACGGACAATGACGGCGCGGACGAACTCATCAAGACGGCTCGCGAAACGGCGCAAGTCGGTAAGCGCCTAGGTGTGCAGCGTCTCAACCTGCATGGCACCGGGCTCGGGGAGGGCGGTCTGCCCATCCAGCCGATCGAAGTCATAACGGGTGCGATGTGGCTGAAAGCACGTGACACGCTGTTTCGGATCGTGGAAATGGCCGAGGAGGAAGGCGTGATCTTCACGCTCGAAAACCTCAACCTTCCCGTCGACCATCCAGGCGTGCCTTTCGGCCGCGCCGAAGATACATTGGCGCTGGTCTCCGGCGTGGATCATCCGCGCCTGCGCCTCAACCTCGATCTCTACCATGCCCAGATCGGTGAGGGGAATCTGATCGAACTCTGCCGCAAATCGCTTCCATGGATCGGCGAAATCCAGGTCGCCGATGTGCCCGGCCGCTGTGAGCCCGGAACAGGCGAGGTGAACTGGCATGGCATCGCCAAAGCACTGAAGGCTATGGGTTATTCCGGACCGGTCGGCATGGAAGCCTTTGCCTCTGGCAATCCCGAGGCCGCACTCGAAGCCTTCAGCAACGCTTTTTCGGTGTAAGCCCATGGTTAGCAAGAACACTCGCCCCACTGTCGCCGACATCCGCGTTATGAAAGCGCGAGGTGAGAAGCTCTCCATGCTCTATGTCACGACGTTGGAGGAAGCTGCCGCGGCCGATGCCGCCGGCATCCACATGCTCTCCATCGAAGGCCGCTTCTTCAGCCCGGAGATGCGCGAGGCGGCCGGGCGATGCTTCGTTCAGGTCGGTCTTCCCTATGGTGGCTGGGGAAGCTTTCAGGGCCGCCCTCTGGCGACAGCCGAAGACTATTTGCGTGCCGCCTTCCACTTTGCCGCCATGGGAGGCGACTGCTTCTATTGTGCTGCCGCCTACGACATCCAGAAAACCCTTTGCGACAACCACATTCCGATTGTCGCGCATGTCGGCCTCATCCCTTCCTACATCACCTGGACCGGCTTCCGCGCCGTCGGCAAAACCGCGGATGAAGCCATCCGGCTCTGGAAGCAGGTCAAGCAACTCGAAGCCATTGGTTGCTTCGGTGCGGAGCTCGAAGTCGTGCCCGACCGCGTCGGCGAAATGATTTCGAAGAACACGTCTATGATCATGCTCGGCATGGGCGCTGGCCCAGGCGCAGATGCCCAATATCTGTTTGCCGAGGACGTGCTCGGCTACACGGCAGGTCACAAGCCACGCCACGCCAAGACCTACCGCAATTTTGCCAAGGAACTCGAACGGCTTCAGCAGGAGCGGGTCGCCGCGTTCAAGGAATTCATCGCCGATGTGAACACGGGAGCCTATCCGGCACTACAGCATGCGGTGCCGATTTCCGATGCCGAATTCGAAACGTTCACAGCACGCATCAAGGCGTAAGGGCAATCGCTCAATCATCCATAGCAGGGGCCGAAATTCTTCGGCCGTCAGAAAGGAACGAATATGCTTAAAGTTGGTCTTCTCGGCGCCGGCCGCATCGGCAACGTGCACGCCAAGGCGATCTCTTCCCATTCCGGCAGCCAGTTGGTGGCTGTGTCGGACGTCAATATGGAAGCGGCGCAGAAACTCGCTGGTCAATATGGTGCGCAGCCGGCAACGACCGATCAGGTGATCAATGATGCTTCGATTGATGCCGTGCTCATCGCCACCTCGACCGACACCCATTCCGATCTGATCGAGGCAGCAACGAAAGCCGGCAAGGCCGTGCTGTGCGAAAAGCCTGTGGATCTGAGCCTCGAACGGGCACGCGCATGCCAGAAGGCTGCGGCGGCCACCGGCCGTCCCGTCATGATCGGTTTCAACCGCCGCTTCGACCCGAACTTCGCAGCGCTGAAAGCGGCTGCGGACCGTGGCGAGATAGGCAAGAGCGAACTCTTGTCGGTAACCTCGTTCGATCCGGCGCCGCCGCCGGTTTCCTATGTCAAGGTCTCGGGTGGTCTCTTCCGCGACATGATGATCCACGATTTCGACATGGCCCTCTGGATCATGGGCGGCCTGCCGGAAAAGGTGATGGCGGTCGGCAGCTCGATCGTTGACCCGGAAATTGGCGCTGCAGGCGATGTCGATACGGCCGTCGTCACGCTCCATTTCGCCGATGGACGTATCGCAGTGATCAAGAACAGCCGCCGCGCCGTCTATGGCTACGACCAGCGCGTGGAACTGCTCGGCTCGGAAGGACTGCTGTCAGCAGGCAACGTTCTGGAAAACACTGTTTCGAAAAGCACGAAGGCCGGCGTGGTTGGCGCCAAGCCGGAATTCTTCTTCCTCGAACGCTATATGCGCGCCTATTCGGCCGAGTGGGCGGCTTTTGTCGACGCGGTCAACGCTGGATCTGCTTTGCCGGTCACGCTCGACGATGGTGTCAGCGCGCTCGCCGTTGCCGAGGCCGCAACGCGGTCGGCAAAGTCCGGCGAGGCGGTCAAGCTGGCCAGCATCCTCTAAGCCGGCCAAGCGAGACGCGCTATGTCAATGTCGGATGATAGCGCAATGGGAGAAATGGCTTTCCGCGATCTCCGGGAGCGCATTCTCAGGCGTGAACTGACATTCCCGCCGCAGGTAAGAAAACTTGCGGCGGCCTGCCTTGCCCGTCCGGAATTGCTAGCCTTTGAGCCTGCCGTGAAAGTTGCAGCACATGCGAACGTTCCTGCAGCAACTGTGGCGAGATTCGTGAAGTTGCTTGGAAAATCAAGCTTGGCTGACGTGCGCACGATATTCCGTGACGAACTGAGAAGACGTGCCCGCGTCGATTGATTTTGGGTCGCGTATCCTGCCGACACTGGCCTTCTGACAGCCGCGCAACCGACATCGCTCAAGCGGATCTGACTGCCTTGTGGACGCGAGCATTTTCCGGCCAATTCCGCTGTCGCGAGTTTCTGCGCACAGCAAGGATGTGTGAGGAGCATTCGCGCCCCAGCCAGCCCAAGGGGCGACCCGTTTGAGCCGACAGAATAGCTCCAAACAGGTGCGACATGCTCATATCTAATTCCTGAGTTCTACCCCTTGGGGCGCTGCCCTCACGCCGCCCGCTTGCCAAGCGCCATATGCTCCGCCCCGAACAGCCCCGCATAGAAGTCGAGATTCGCGCCGCCGCGACCGAAGGCTTCCATGATCGTCTTCATGAAGCTGACCGGCGCCGTGCCCGGCGCCGTTATAATATTGCCGGCCCTGAGCGCAGTCGGGGTGTCGCGATAGAAATCCTTGCCGCGATAGCTGGGAACGCCGGCGAGATAGTCGGCGGAATTGCTGGTGTGCTGGACGCGATCGAGCAGGCCGGCGGCGGCCAGCGCGCGCGTGCCGCCGCAGATCGCGCCGATCAGGCGCTGGTCCCAGTTGGCGGCGCGCAGGAGTTCGCTGATATCGGGCGCCTCCTCGGTCTCCCAGATCGCCCCGCCGATGACCAGCACGGCGCGGAAGCGGCCGAGATCGATATCGTTGAACGCCATGTCGGGGATGGCTTTCAGGCCGCCCATCGATTCGACCCAGCCGCCATCGGGCGAAGCGGTCAGCACATCGATTTCGCAATAGCCACGTGCGGCCGCGGCAACCATGCCGAATTCCCAGTCGGCATAGTTCGGTGTCAGCAGAGCAAGCAATCTGGTCATGGCGTATCCCCGGCAATTTGGAATGTTCCGAGGATAGCGCAGCACGCTGCCAGAAATTGGCAGGATCAGAAGGTTATTCTCGCCGTGTGGCCGACATCCGGTTCATGGCCGCCGGTGATCGCCTTGGCGATCTCCCAGCCGAGGATCAGCTTCGAGCCAGTGCTGGCCCAAATCTGCGCACTGCGCGGTTTGAAGCATAGCATGGTCAGTTCCGCGTCGTCCTTCCCGCCCGGATACCAAGCTTCGACGAGCGAGGACCAATAGCGCTCGATATGATCGCGAGAATAAGTGGCGGTGAGATTGCCGTCGAGGCACGCCTGGTAGTCGTCTTTGACCATGCACATATGCACCATGCCACCATTGGCGGCCGCCCTGGCGATATCCGACGTGATGCGCGTATAGAACCAGATGGCCCTTTCCTCGCGTGCGCTCTGCGGTGCCATGGGTCGCATGTGTTGGGCATGGTCGGGGCTGCCGAGCATGACGACATGCGCGCTGTCTAATTCGTCCCAGAGTTGTGAAATCGGATCGGTCTTGGCGCGTTCGACGCTGCTCATGATGGATCTCCCTTTCGATTGCTGTGGGAAAAACCCGAAGCCTGCTCAATGGTTCCGCATATCGCCCCGCCTCAGGAACTGCCATWCGTCAAATGCAACCTGTGCGAAGATTGCGTACCACATAGCTGTGCAGGGGTGATTTCTGATACTGGCGGCCACGTCAAAAAACTGACACATTGTGCCAATGGGATTCGAAGACGTGCAGATGGGTGAAAACGTATCAGCCTTGGTGCTAAGGAATGCGGAGTTTGTCGCTTGCGTCGACCGCGGTTTGGTTGAAGACTATGCTCGCAACGCGGTGAAGAGCCTGGCGCTGAAAGTGTTCAAAGGCGCGCGCAAGAAATTCTCGAAACTCATCATCAAGGTCCAGGAGCGCGAGGTCAGCGCTTGGGATTACTATTGCTACGGTCTCTACAAGGGCAATACGGCTTTCCGCGATAAGTTCGTTTCGGATTTCATCCGCGTGTCGCTGATAAAGCGCGTTGAAGCGCTGCCGGAAGAGAACCGTCGGCTGATCGAAATATCGGCGTGCCGCATGGAAGAGATCGATGAGCGCACAGTGCTTGACCGCGAAGCCGTTCTCACGCTGGTCCAGGCGGAGATCAAGTTGCTCGCGCTGGAGCACGGGCGGATGCTGCATCAAACCGCAACCGGTGAGATATCTGCGGCGATTTCGATGAAAACATCTCTGATGCCGTCCTGACGGCCTAGAGCATGTCGCACCTATTTGGAGCCATTCTACCGGGACGGATTTGCGTCAGGGCCAAGGCGATGGCCGAGCGGCGGTACACAGATGTACCGTCGAGGTCATCGCCGCAGGAACTGGCGGAAAGACGCCCAGCCCGGAGGGTTGGTTGAAGCGGGCCGCCTGTTGGGCCGGCCGGCTTGGCCGTACGTCTTTGTACATGCTCTGGGTGTTCCCTAGGGCATAGACAACCTTCTCGAAAAATTTGACATTCCTCAATGCCGGCTTGCGCGAAGGTTGCTAGGAGTACGTGCATGCAAGGATGGATTCTCACAATGGAATCATCCGGCTAACACTGCAACACTATCAGGAGGATTCGCTATGGGATTCTTGGCTCTGAGATGCGAGGGCGGCATGTCGGGAATATTCCTGAAGGATGGCGCAAAGGTTGTCGGCAATGGCGGGGAAGCCGCCGACGATCTCGCGCGGATTGCGGTCCGCAACGCGGCCGAAAAGGTTTTTCGCGCTGCCGAGAAGAAGTTTTCGCAGATGACATTTCTGGTGCTCGGCCGCGAGATCAGCGCCTGGGATTCATTTTGTCACAGCACGTTCCGCAATGGCGGCCCCGTACGCAACCGGATCATTTCCGATTTCCTCCGGCTGGCGATGATCCGCAGGATCGACGGCATGTCGGATGAACTGCGCTGGGTTATCGAACTGACGGCCTGCGATGGCGTCGACGACGACGAGGACGAGACGCTCAACCGGGCCATCGTCCTGGCCATCATCCAGGCGGAACTGACGATGATGATGCAGGATTACGGCAAGACGCTGCAGCAGCGCTACGAAGATGAGGCTCAGAGCGTCCAGCCGATGAGAAAGGGCGCGTCGCCGCTGTAATCGGCGCCGCGACCGATCGCCTTGACCGCGGCGACGAGCCGGCCTTCGCGGCCGAGCATCCGGTCACCAATCTCCACCAGTCGTGCATTCGGTGTTGCCTGCGGCGAGGCATCACGCAATTTCCAAACGAGTTCGACATCCTCGAGATGCGACGCCACGGCCAGGGCCGCGATCAATGCCGCCGCCGGCGAACGCGACACCCCCATCCAGCAATGTACCAGTAAAGGCGAAGCCTGGTCCCAGCCGCGCGCGAAGGCGATGATGGCCTCGACATGGCTTTCCTCCGGTGCGACAAGCCCGTCCCGGCCGGCAAAGGCGATATCGTTGACGGCTACCGTCAGATGACGCGCCGGATCGATGACGCCGGGGCGGTGGAAATCATGACGCTCGGCGATCAGGCTGATCATTTCGCGCGCACCGTGGCGGACGGCCATTTCGGCGATGGTTTTGAGCGGGGAGACTAGGATGGTGGGCATTAGGGATTTGGTCCCGCAAATGATGCGCTCACTTGTTGCCCCTCCACGCCTCGATCTCATGAAACCGCGCGGCAAATTTCTTCTGCGCCTCGGTGGCCGGCATCGGCGCAATCTCCAGCATCTCCACCGTCACCGCGCGCGGTTGGCCGAAGAATTTGCGTGCCTCTGCGGCGGTAAAGCCCGCCAATTCCGTCGCCTCGAAATAGGCTGCGATCTGGTCGGCCTTCTTGATCACACTCTTCAGCGCCGCCGACGGATGCGGCGGCAGGCCGAAGCGGACATGGATTGCCGCCTCAAGCCGTTTCTCCACCGATTTATAGCCGCCGCCGACCACGGCCTTGAATGGCGAGATCATGTCGCCGATCACGTATTCGGGCGCGTCGTGCAGCAGAGTCATCTGGCATTCCGCCGCTGTCGCATCCAGCTTCTGCAGGCGAAAGATCTGCTCGACGATCAGGCAGTGCTGAGCGACGGAGAAGGCATGGTCGCCATATGTCTGGCCATTCCAGCGGGCGACGCGGGCGAGCCCGTGGGCGATGTCGGACAATTCGATGTCGAGCGGCGAGGGGTCCAGGAGGTCGAGCCGTCGGCCGGACAGCATGCGCTGCCAGGCGCGGGCGGAAACAGGCGTCGTATTGCTCATGAAGCGGCTTCGTCGGCTTGGGTGGGGAAGGTGAGCCCGGTCCAGTCGGGAAGTGTCAAGGCCACGGCCTGTTCGCCTATGCTGATCGGCTCGCCGCCGGCCAGTGCAGCTCCTGCTTTGTCGATCCTCACCACGGCGAGACCCTTGTCTCCCTCGGCTGCGATCAGCGTGCCGATCTCGCGGCTGCCGGCGAGCACGGATGTGCCGACATCGCCAAGGCCGTAATCGGCGGCGACACTGACGATCCGCCGCCGGGCGGTCGAGCGGTGCTGCATACGCGAGACGACTTCCTGGCCGATATAGCAGCCCTTTTTGAAGCCGACGCCGCTGTTCTTGTCCATCAGCAGATCGTGGGGGAAATAGTCCGTCAGCCCCCCGTCCTCGCCGCCGCCGGAAATGCCGTGCGTGAAGCGCAGCGTCCGGTAGAGCGAGACGGCATCGCTGCCGCCAAAACCCGGGACGCGGCCGAGCGTCACGCCGGCGCGGGCGAAACGCAGGTCCCTGAACCCGGCATCTGGCAGATCCTGGTCCCAGACGACGGTCACTGCACCATCCGCATGCTTTTCCAATGTGACTTTCGCTCTGAGCCTATAGAGCATCAGCCGCTTGATCAGCGCGTCGGCTTCGGCGGCTTCGGTCTCCAGCAGGAAGCCGCCTTCGATGCGTCCGACCAGGAATTCGAACAGAATCTTGCCCTGCGGCGTCAGCAGCGCGCCGGGCCAGGCTTCGCCGCTCGGCAGGCCGGTCAGGTCGGTGGTGATGATGTTCTGCAAGAAATCGCCGGCATCGTCGCCGGTGACGGAAATCAGGCTTCGATTGTCGAGGGTAACGGCAGGCATGGCATAGAATCCCGATGTTTGACCATCAGGTAATCGTCGCGTGCGAAGAGAGCAAGAGCCTCGATCAGTCGCCGGCGACGAAGAACTTCCACTTGCCGTCGGGCGAGATGCCGATGCGGTAGAAATTATAGCTGCCGAACTGCTTCATATCCTCGACATCCGCGGCCGTGACGATGCGGTAGAGTTCGACGATTTCCGGCGGCGTCAGAGAATTGAGCGGCTTTTCGGCGAAATAGGGCCAGACATAGGTTTCGTTCGGCGTGCCCTTGTCGACAATCGCTGCACCGGTCGAAATGACGTCGAGCAGGATGCCGAGCACCTCGCGGCCTTCCTTGTCGCCCGAAAGGCTCTTCAGCGCCGCAATCGGGTCTTCGGGCGTGTCGCCGACCGCGACCTGCGTGGCATCGGGGCCGGTACCGAGCAGCGGCCTGAGGCGCTCGATGTCGCCGGAAGCTGCGGCCTCGACAATGGCAAAACGCAGCTTCTGCACCGGTGCAGGCAGCTTGTCCATGTCGCGAATGATTTCGACCGGGATCTGCGGCTCGTCGGCCTTGTCCTGGTTGTCGTCTTTCTTGGTGTCCTTGCCCGGCTTCTTGATCAGCGGGTCCGGCATCGGCATGCCCGAATTGCCGCTGTCGAGGTCTTCCTGGTCGTCGCCGTCGTCGGGGGCCTTCTTCTGGCTGTCGGTCGCGTCCTTGTTGACGGGGGGCACTCCGGGGCGATCGAGATCGGTCAAAGCATAGGCCTGCCGTACGCCGGCCAGCGAGATCGCCAGCATAAACGCACAAAACACGGCCATAGCCGGATACCGGAATGACGTCAGGAACCCCTTGCCGGGCATTTCAAAGAATCCTTACTGAATGGTCCTGTTCGGCGAAAACTCGCCGGAAACGATGCGTTCGCGCAGCGATTCAAGCAGCGCTTCCGCGCCTTGCTCGCCGTGCAGGCGAATCGTCTCCTGCATCGCAAAGCAGATCGCGGCTTCTGCGATGATCTCGGGCTCGATGCCGTCAGCGCGACTTTCGGCCCAGGCTTCGGTCTGGCTTTCCCAGGCCGCCTGCATCTTCTCATGGACGATCATCTCGTCGATTTCTTTGAGATTGGCTTCCATCGCATCTTTCCTTCGCGGGCAGGCATTCATTACCGGTCCGTTAATACTCATAGCAAGGTTTTCTCAAAACGACACGGGATGCAATGAAAAGAGGTAAATAAACCCCTAATTTCCAAAGCGCGCGGTAATTTCTGTGGCGAGTGTTGCACCTTCGGCACGGTACTTCTCCTCGGCGGCGACCGCCTGCGGCGTACATTTCGTATAGGTCGCGGCAAAGGCGCGGTAGCCGCGATTGAAGCCGGCCGTCAGTTTTGCCGCCCGCTGCGGCTCGTTCTTGGTCTCGGTGGCGAGGAATTCCGCCATCATCTGCCGCCATTCGTCCTCACGGCCATTGCAGAGATTGCGCAAATAGTGAACGGAACCAAGGATTTCCGCCATGCGCAACAGCCGATCGTCATAAGGCGCAGGTTTTTCCTCGACCTGCGGCGTGTCCGCGGGCGGCTCGTCCTTCTTCTCCGGCTTCTTGGCCGCATGCGCTGCGGTTCCGCAGATAAGCGCTGCCACAAGTGTGACCGAAATGAGGATGGACCAGCGTTCTGTCATGGCTGTCGGTCTATCATCCCCGGCCCGAAGCGCCAAGCAATTCCAGTTCGATCCGGTCGGAGCATTCGATGACGCTGGGCGGCGCGTTGAGCCTACGGATTTCGGTGGGCGTGTACCAGCCGGCATCGGCCGCATCGTCGCGCGCCTCGGCGACTTCCTCCGCACCCGCCTCCACCAGAAAGACGCTGAGGAAGAAATGCCGGCCGGGATTATCGGAGATGAGATCATAGGTGGCGAAGAGCCGCGGGCTGTGGGCGGCAATGCCGGTCTCCTCTTCGAATTCCCGGAGCGCCGTCGCATCAGGTGACTCGCCCGGCTCCGCGCGACCGCCGGGAAAGGCGAACATGTCATAAGACGGAGGGTTCTTGCGGCGGATGAGCAACAAGCGGCCATCGCGGACAAGGATGGCGGAGGAGGCGGCTTCGACGTTCATGCGTGCACCCTGAATCAATGTCTCAACATTGACGGACAGGCCATGGAATGCCAAATCATTTCCATGTGTGGACGTTTTGCATTAACAGCGGCGATGAAGGACGTGGCGGATAGGCTCGGCATCGAGAGCCTTGAAGAGTTTGCCGCGCGCTATAATATTGCTCCGACCCAGCCGATCATGGTGGTGGTCGAAGGAGAGAAAGGGCCGCGCGGCTCCAACCGGCCAAGCCGGCAGGCTGTGCTGGTGCGCTGGGGCCTATGGCCTTCCTGGGTCAAGGACCCCGCCAATTTCACCCTGCTGATCAATGCCCGTTCCGAGACGGCGATCGAGAAAGCCTCCTTCAAGGCGGCGATGCGACATCGGCGCGTGCTGATCCCGGCCTCCGGTTTCTACGAATGGCATCGGCCGCCCAAGGAAAGCGGCGAGAGACCGCAGGCCTATTGGGTGCGGCCGAAGCGGGGCGGCATCGTCGCCTTTGCCGGGTTGATGGAAACCTGGTCGTCGGCCGACGGTTCGGAGGTCGACACCGGCGCAATCCTGACGGCCGCGGCCAATCCGTCCTTTGCCCCAATTCATGACCGCATGCCGATCGTGATCGCGCCCGAGGACTTTGAACGCTGGCTCGACTGCAAAACGCAGGAGCCGCGTGACGTGATCGACCTGATGCGCACGCCCGAGGAAGACACGTTCGAGGCGATACCCGTCTCGAATCTCGTCAACAAGGTCGCCAATGTCGGCCCGGAAATCCAGGCGCGCGTCGATATCGTCCGGCAGGCGAAACTGCCGCCGAAGAAAACCCCGCCACCGGACAGTGGCCAGATGAGCCTGTTCTGAGCGCTTCTCGACCTACAGGTTGCCGGCGACATGAAGGGATCGATAAGCCTGCCGGTCAAGCCGCGTCGCGATAGGCCCGTGCACCCGTGGCTGCCGTTTCCAATTCGAACTGCGTCACCAGTTCGCGCAGCCGCTCCGCCTCGCTTGCGAGCGTGACACTGGCGGCGGTGGTTTCCTCCACCATCGCCGCGTTCTGCTGTGTCACCTGGTCGAGCTGGTGCATGGCAGAGTTGACCTCCGAAAGATTGGTCGTCTGCTCGCGCGCCGAGGCGGCCAGCGCTTCCATGAACCTGTTGATGTCGACGATGTAGCGGCCGATGTCGTTGAGCGCAGCGCCAGTCTGGTTAACCAGTTCGACACCGCTGGTGACCTTGGCGGACGAGCGGCCGATCAGCTCTTTGATCTCCTTGGCGGCCTGCGCCGAGCGCTGCGCCAGTTCGCGCACTTCCTGGGCGACGACGGCAAAGCCCTTGCCGGCTTCGCCGGCGCGGGCAGCCTCGACGCCAGCATTGAGCGCCAGCAGGTTGGTCTGGAAGGCGATCTGGTCGATGACGCTGATGATATTGTTGATCTGCTTGGAGGATTCCTCGATCTGCCCCATGGCGTCGACCGTTTGCGCCACCACCTTGCCGGAGGTCACGGCACTGCGGTTGGCGCTGTCGGCGACGCCGCGGGCCTCTTCGGCGATCTTCGAGGATTCGACGACTTTGGCGGTCACGGCGCTCAATGCCGCAGCAGTCTCTTCGAGCGTTGCTGCCTGGCGTTCGGTGCGGCCGGAAAGCTCGTTGGAGCCGTGGCTGATCTCGCGGGTGCCGGAGCTGATGATCGACACGCTTTCCGAGACGGAGAGCAGGGTATCGGCAAGCTGTTCCACCGAGGCGTTGAAATCATGCCTCAGCGGTTCGAATTCCGGCGCGAACTGGTCCGTCAGGTTGAAGGCCAGATCGCCACCCGCAAGCCGCTTCAGCCCTGCGGCAAGCCCCGACGTTGCGATCGTCAGCCGCTGGGCAGCACTTCTCTCCGCCTGTTCCTGATCCGCCAGCCGATTGGCCTCCGCCTGGCTCCGGTTCCCCTCGGCCTCGGCTTCCAACTTGGCCCGGGCGATGGCATTCTGCCTGAAGACCTCGACCGAGCCGGCCATCAGGCCGATCTCGTCGCTGCGGCCGGCATAGGGGATCGACTTGTCCGTCTCGCCCGCGGCAAGCGTCTGCATGGACTGCGTGATGCGCTGGATCGGGCGGGAGACATGCCGGGCGATGGCGATGAGGATGCCGAGGCCGACGACGGCGGCAATCACCGCCAGCGCCAGTTCCGTCTCGATCTTCGAGGCGAGCGCGCTGCCGGCGGTCGCCACGCTCTCCGTCGCGACCTTGTCGACGATCTCGTTGACATCGTGGATATCGGCCAGAATCGCCTGCTGAGACCGGGCAAGTTTTTCAGTCGTCGGGACCTCGGTGGACTGCTCAAGGCCGAGGCTGACCTTCACGTCCTTTTCCCAGGCATCATGCGCTTGTCGCAGCGATTGCACGCTCTTCGTCAAGGAATCGGCGAGATCGACATGACTGAGCTTGTCGAGCGATTGCATCAGCGCGTCGTTGCTCTTGTCGAACGCGGCTTTCACCTCGGTGGCGGAGACGAAGTTCGTCATCGAAAGCACGCGATCGACGACCCCGGTCGCATCCTTGAACTGCCGCTCGATATGCGCCGACAGCATTTTGGCGCCAACGGCTTGCTGAACGACCGTTTCCACCCGGTCCTGGCCGACGATCGCTTGATAGCCGACGAGCAATGCGCTGCCGAAGCCGACGACGACGGTGGCGACCATGGGCACGAGAATTTGCATGCGTATGGAGAGTTTCATCTCGCGCTCCTCAGTTCGGCAGCGTCGGCAGGGGAATGTCCTGCTTCTCGGCGGTCAGGGACCCCAGGAAGGCGATCAGGTCCTTCCGTTCGTCCTCGCTCAGGAAAAACGGCGTCATCGCCGGATCGAGCGACGGACGGGCAACGCCGCCGCTCTCGTAATGGTCGATCACCTCGCCCATGCTCTTCAGGCTGCCGTCATGCATATAGGGGCCGCGATAAAGCGTGTTGCGCAAGCCCGGCGTCTTGAAGGCATATTTGTTGGCAGGACTGCTCGCATCGATCTTGTAGCGTCCGATGTCATCGCCGGGCAGGCCGATATCGTGGAACTTGTTGTCGGAAAAATTCCAGCCCGTATGGCAGGAGGAACAGCCCGCCTTGCCGGTAAACAGTTCGAAACCATGCTTGGCGCTGTCGGAGACGGCAGATTGATCGCCGTCCACCCAGCGGTCGAAGGGCGACCAGTTGGAGACCACCGTCCGCTCATAGGTGGCGATCGCAGTCAGCAATGTGTCCTTGGTGATGCCCTTGTCAGGGAAAACCTCGTCGAACCATTTCTTGTAGTCCGGGATTTTCCGCAACTCGACAACGGCATCGTCGACATTGCCGTTCATTTCTTTTGCCGCACCGATTGGCCCTGCCGCCTGCGCCTCCAGGCTCGGTGCGCGGCCATCCCAGAAGAAGGGATTGACCCAGGCGACATTGAGAACGGTCGGCGCCTGGCGCGCCAGCGCCACATTGGCCGCGCCGATCGGTGTTGTCACCGGCGTCTCGAAGCCAAAGGACGGATTATGACAGGTTGCGCAGGTCATGTTCTTGTTGCCGGACAGCCGCGGATCGAAAAACAGCATCTTGCCGAGCGTCGCCAACTGCGGCGAATAGGTCGTCACACCCTGGAAAGGGATGGTCAGCGGGCGTTTATAGGCGGAAAGATCGGCAGCGGCGCTGGGCTGGGCAGCCAACAGCGCGCAGACGGAAGCTGAAATCAGGAAACGCGTCATTCTGGCAAGTCCGAGCTGGTTTTAGGTTGGTGTGGGAAATCTAGGCTGCTGCACTCATAGTTAAAATTAACATGATTGCGTTAACTGCATGTAAACGGTGAATTTATTGAGCCGAAAATATTGGAGCACATACCAAAAGTAGTAAGCATATCAGTGTTAAAGCCAAGATTTAGCCAGGCAAGACCGGAGAAAGATGCGAATTTTTGTGTGTTGTTTGATAGTATATTTTTGTATATCCTATATGTGTTCGCGAGGACGCGAGGTTGCACGCAATATTAGGCGGGTAGAATCTGATATTCCTATATTACTAACTTAGTAGATCGAGAGGTTAGACCCAAGGCACGGCTCCAGCTACAGAGATTCGAACCGCGTGGACGTCTGCGCAAAGCGAGCCCCTGGGAAGAGCGGACGCGGTCGAGCGTTGAAACGCTGGAAATCGAATGTTGGATTGGATCCATGAAACACGCCGACCCCAACGCACTCGTCATCACCCTTCCCGCCGACCAGATGGAGCCGCAGAGGTGTGCGAGCAGATTGTTCTGGTCGTTGACGGCCCAATCACCAGTGAATCCGAACCCCTCCTCAGCCATAGCGTCGCTTTGAACCCGGCAATCGTTCGCGGCGCAGTGCTGAAGGATTGGAAGCCGCCGATCAGGATGTCATTGCCGCCCTTGCCATCCAGCTTGTCATTGCCGGGAGCGTTCGCACCGCCATCGTGGTCGCCGGCATATTGGCTCGCCCCTTCATACCCGCGGCCGGAATGGGTCTGCCATGCCGGCCGCTATTCAAGAATCAATGCCACCTCACAGGAAATCGGCACTATCGAAATCGGCCCTGTGGATGCCCTGAAGCACCATTTCAGTGCCATCGCCAGAAATCACCAGATCCCCACCGACTTGATGCGTGTGATGCTGGAGCAGATCCTTGACGCTGGTGATGTCCGTGCCCGCCACAAACAGGAGCTTGTCGTGGCCATCCTCAAAGTCGGTGATGACCTCCCGGTCGCTATGCGGCTTGAAATAGAAGAAGTCGTCGTCGGCGCCGCCGGTCAGCCGATCGTTACCGTGGCCGCCCCAAAGGACATCCTGCCCGGCCATGCCGGACAGAACATTGTCGCCTGCATTGCCCTCAAGATAGTTGTGCAGGCCGTTGCCGGTGGCATGCAGGTTCTTGGATCCGAGAAGGAAAACGTTTTCGATTTCCTGGCCACCATAGAGTCCCGACGACAGCGAGACGGAGATGGTCGACTTGATGCTGTCACTGCCGCCGCCGCCGACATCTTCGATGATCCTGGTCTTGCTGTCGATGATGAATGTATCGCTGCCGGCCTCGYCGTGAATCGCATGGTCGATCTTGCCACCGCGATTATCAAACACGTCATTGCCGTCGCCCAGCGCAATCTTGCCCTTCATCGTGCCCCGGTTGATCACGGTTTCATCGCCGTCGGTGCTATGCAAAGCCCAGGTGGTCGCGTCGATGATGCCCTTGTTGACGATATGGGCCGTCTCGCCGGCGAGGCTGGAAATATCCATGGTCGCCCCCGAATGGACCAGGTCGCTGCCCTTATCCAGAACGATGCTGAGCTTGTCGGCGTCAATTGCAGTGATCTGCGTCTGGATTGCTCCATGATTGATAAGATATTCGTTGTCGCCGTACATTTCGAGTTTCGTGCCACTGATGCCACCGAAATTGACGATTCTGCTGCCGTCTCCCGTGATAGCAGCGGCGGTGGCCTGGCCGTGGATCGTACCGCGATTGACCAGATTGAAGCTCTCGCCATAGCCGTCAACGCCATAGTAGCCATCGACGCCACCAGATTTCCCGATTGTCACCGATGTGTTGGTGCCTTCGGAGAAGATACCAGCGTATCCGAGCTCGCTGGCGGTGATGTGGCCGTTCACGGCGATGATGTTGTCGTGCCAGACTTGGTTCTCGTCGATGCCGCGGGTCTGGCTTTCGAGCGTGGAGCCTGATTTCAGGATCCACTTTTCGTCGGAATTGTTGATGTCGAACTCGGTCGTCTGTGTGGGTATTTCTTTGATGATCATTGGACTTCTCCTTGTTGGTGGAGAGGTTTTCTGCCCCGTCTGTTTCGGGATGATTTCACAAGCTGACCAAGTTGTTTCAATTGTTTCAGCACAAAACGGCGCTGGAGATGCGCCACAGACGCTAACGATGTAGTGTATTGTCCATTGTCGCCTGTAGCAGATGGCGCACGATTGCAGTAATCTATGGGCTCGACTATTCCGATCCAATTGGAACAGCCGTCATCGATTCCACCAGCCATTATGCGATTTTGAATAAGAACGATACTATTCTGCTGGATGACGTTGCACAGAAAAGTATTGAAGCTGACGATTTTCACTTTTAGCTGAACCCATCATTTCATGCCACGGTGAGCAGCGTTTGGGGCACGTTGCAAACGTTATGAAATCGACGGAAGGTCTATGACGAAAGCATAAGGGATCAGCGGGGGAAATTGTCATGATCGGGACGCTTATCGTCCGTGCCCACCTGGCCGTTGTCGCCGGCGACACGGTGCTTGGCGTCCAAATCTTGGTCCGAACGCCAGAATTCTAGTGGAACGCAGGTATGTGATCATCTACGAACCTTCCGAATACGGCCTCTCCGTCGCTGCCGTCGCCCATCAAAGGAGAAGGCCGGAAGATTGGTTGAAACACGAGAATAGCTAGCCTTCATGCCCATCCTCCATGCCGCACTCTCCGGCTTCCTGCTCGGAGCCTCCCTCATTATCGCCATCGGCGCCCAGAACGCCTTCATCCTCCGGCAGGGGCTGCTGCGGCAGCACATGTTCATCCTCTGCCTGATCTGCGCGCTGGCAGATGCGGTGCTGATCGCGCTCGGTGTCGGCGGGCTCGGCACGCTGGTGGCGCAGGCGCCGGTGCTGATCAAGGCGGTGACGATTTTCGGTGCTTTGTTCCTGGCGGCCTATTCGGTGATTGCCTTCCGGCGGGCGCTGCATACTGAAGTGATGAAGGCAGCCGAGGGCGATGCGGCGAACCTTGGCGCGGCGGTGGCGGCGTGCCTGGCCTTCACCTTTCTCAACCCGCATGTCTATCTGGATACAGTGGTGCTGCTGGGCAGCCTGTCGGCGCAATTTTCGGGCTATGCGCGACTTGGATACGGCATTGGTGCGGCGCTCGCATCCTTCATCTGGTTCTTCGGGCTGGGCTATGGCGCCCGGCTGCTGCAACCAATCTTCGCCAGACCCGCCGCTTGGCGGGTACTCGATGTCATTATCGGCATCGTGATGGCGACCCTCGCCATAAGCCTCGTTTTCAGTCTCTTCCGTTAAGCCTCAGGCTGCGGCCTTGTCGGACTTCTTCTCCGGTTGCTTGTCGCCTTTCTTCTCCTCGGCGCGCGGACGCATCAGCATCGCGGCGGCAAGCAGATGGCGGGGACCGACCGGGCCGTAGTTGCTCAGAAGTTCGTTAAGAGATTGTTTACTATTTTCAGTCTTTTGCATGATAAGCCTCATGTGTTTTCTGATGTTTGCTGATCCTTCTATGCCCTGTCGATTTGGACAAAAGCATGGCGGTTGAGCGAACAGAAATGGACATAGCGCATCATAGCGGCCTTACTATGGTAAGCTGTTACTAAAGTAACACATTTTGCCTTTCTCCCCCGCCAACAACGCCCTTGACCGAAGTCGTTGAACGCGCGATAAGGACGCCATGAAAACGCGCCTCTGCATTTGCCGGATTATTATTCGCTAGCCTGAACGCTGGCCCGGCCGTTTTCGTCTCCTGACACCCCAAGAGCTCAAAACGCCCCGGCCAGCCGGCTATGGTGCATATGCTCGAACGGGAGACAGGAATGGCCGAGCAGCCGACATTGAAGCTCTACAACACGCTGACGCGGGAAAAGGCGCCCTTCCAGCCGATCGATCCGGCCAATGTGCGCATGTATGTCTGCGGCCCGACGGTCTATGATTTCGCCCATATCGGCAATGCCCGCCCGGCCATCGTCTTCGACGTGCTCTTCCGGCTGCTCCGGCATGTCTATGGCGAGAGCAACGTCAAATATGTGCGCAACATCACCGACGTCGATGACAAGATCAATGCCCGGGCGCTACGCGACTTTCCCGGCATGGACCTCAATGCCGCGATCCGCCAGGTGACGGAAAAGACCAAGAACCAGTACGAGAAGGATGTGACGGCGCTGGGCTGCCTGCAGCCAACCCGGGAACCACGCGCCACCGAGCACATCGCCGGCATGGTGAAAATCATTCAGCAGCTTCTCGACCGCGGCCATGCCTATATCGCCACCGGCGCCGAGGGCAGGGAGGTGCTGTTTTCGACCGGCTCCATGCCGGAATATGGCCAGCTGTCGAAGCGCAAGCTCGAGGACCAGCAGGCCGGCGCCCGCGTCGCCGTCGAGGCACACAAGAAGAACCCGGCCGATTTCGTCCTCTGGAAGGAATCCGCCGCCGATCAGCCCGGCTGGAACGGTGAGTTTGCGGCTGCCGGCGAAAAGGCGACGATTTTCGGCCGCCCCGGCTGGCATATCGAATGCTCGGCCATGTCGGAAGCCTTCCTGGGCGAGGTTTTCGACATTCATGGTGGCGGCCTCGATCTGATCTTCCCGCATCATGAAAACGAGATCGCCCAGTCGCGCTGCGCCCATGGCACGGCGGTCATGGCCAATGTCTGGATGCACAATGGCTTTGTGCAGGTGGAAGGCCGCAAGATGTCGAAGTCGGAAGGCAATTTCGTCACGATCCACGAATTGCTGGAGATGGAGAAGTTCGGCGATCGGAAATGGCCGGGCGAGGTGCTCAGGCTGGCCATGCTGATGACGCACTATCGCGAGCCGATCGATTTCAGCGTCAAGCGGCTGGAGGAGGCCGAACGCCTCCTGGCCAAATGGCCTGTCGATGGCGATGCGAGCGCTGCGCCGCATGAAAGCGTCCTGGCCGCCCTTGCCGACGACTTGAACACGGTTGCTGCCGTTCAAGCCTTGCATGCACTCACGGACGCTCCGGAATTTGCCGCGAGCGCGGCACTGCTGGGCATTGCGCTGAAAAAGCCGGAGATTTCAACGGCCTTGGCGGAGAGCGTTGAATCGATCATTCAACTCCGTCTGGAGATGTTGAAGGCCAAGAACTTCGCTGAAGCCGACAAGATCCGCAACGACCTTCTCGCCAAGGGCATCCAGCTCAAGGACGGCAAGGATGCGGCGACCGGCGAACGTGTGACGACCTGGGAGGTGAAGCGGTGAGCGATCAACCAATGTCCGGCGGCTGCCAATGCGGCGCGGTCCGTTTCCGCGCCGGCAAGCTCGGCCGTCCTTCGATCTGTCATTGCCGCATGTGCCAGAAGGCGTTTGGCAGCTTCTTCGGCCCGCTGGTGACGGCCGACCACGCGCATCTCGAGTGGACACGCGGCGCGCCGACCCTGTTTCGCTCTTCCGCAAAAGTCCGGCGCGGCTTCTGCAACAAATGCGGCACGCCGCTGACCTATCATCTGAAGGAAGGCATCGAGATCGCCATCGGCGCCTTCGACCATCCTGAATTGCTGGAGCCGCAGATTCAGGTCAATCACAAGAAGCGGCTTCCCTGGATCGACCATCTGTTCCAGCAGCCAGTTCTCGACAATCCCGAGGTCGAGGCCATGCATGCCGCGATCGAAAGTTGGCAGCATCCCGATCACGATACGGACCACTGGCCCGAGGAGGACAAATGACGGACGAGGATTATAGCGGTGGCTGCCAGTGCGGCGCAGTGCGTTTCAATGTCGGTGGCAAGCTCGGCGAGGCGTCGATCTGCCATTGTCGTATGTGCCAGAAGGCGTTCGGCAATTATTATGCGCCTCTGGTCGGCACCGGCAGAGCAGTACTGACCTGGACCCGCGGAAAGCCAAAATATTTCCAATCCTCGAACCATGTGAAGCGCGGTTTCTGTGAGAACTGCGGCACGCCGCTTTGCTTCGAAGCGCCCGACGGCGTTGGCCTGGCGATCGGCGCCTTCGACGAGCCGGGCCGGGTAAAGCCCGTCGTGCAATTCGGCGTCGAAGCCAAGATTGGCTATGTCGACCATCTGCATGAATTGCCCGAGGAGGAGACGCAAGCCGATCTCGCCAACGCGCCCTATCTCGCCGACATCGTCAACTATCAGCACCCCGATCGCGACACGACTGATTGGAGAGCACGCACAGCCGACAATGTCGATCATTGGCGGCCGCGCGAGGAGGGCGTATGACCGGCACGTTCAGCGGCGGATGCCAATGCGGAGCGGTGCGCTATCGGGCGATGGCGCGGCCGGCAAGCCCGCATCTGTGCTTCTGCCGCATGTGCCAGAAGGCCGTAGGCAATTATTTTGCCGCACTTGGCGGCGTTTCCAATGAAGATCTGGTGCTGACGCGCGGCGAACCATCCTGGTTCAATTCGTCCGATCTCGTCCGCCGTGGCTTCTGCAGCCAGTGTGGCACGCCGCTCTTCTATCAGGAGGTGGGCGGCAGCCATATCGCCTTGCTGCTCGGCACGCTTGATCATCCCACTGCCGTGCCGCCGGAATGGCAATCCGACATCTATGCCAAGCCGTGCTGGTTTGCCGGCCTCGATAGGCTCCCCGAAAGCGCCGGCGATGAGACGCCAGCGGATGAGACGGAGCGTTACGCGGCCATAGCCAACACCAATCGCCAGCATCCCGACCATGACACCGAGACATGGCCGCAAAGGAACAGCCGATGACATTGCGCACGCTCTATCCCGAGATCGAGGCCTATGAGACCGGCTATCTCGATGCTGGCGACGGCCACCGGGTTTACTACGAGCGCTCTGGCACCAGGGGCGCCAAGCCGGCCGTGTTCCTGCATGGCGGACCTGGCGGCGGCATTTCCGCCCATCACCGCCGGCTGTTCGACCCAAGACTTTACGACGTGATGCTGTTCGACCAGCGCGGCTGCGGCAGGTCCACCCCGCATGCCTCGATCGACAACAACACGACCTGGCATCTGGTGGCCGACATCGAGCGGCTGCGCCAAAAAACCGGCGTCGACAAGTGGCTGGTCTTCGGCGGCTCCTGGGGCTCGACTTTGGCGCTCGCCTATGCGGAAAAATATCCGGAACGGGTGACCGAGCTTGTCGTCCGCGGCATTTATATGTGCACGCGACCCGAGCTCGAATGGTTCTACCAATTCGGCGTCTCGGAAATGTTTCCCGACAAGTGGGAGCGTTTCGTTGCGCCGATCCCGGAAGACGAACGCCACGATATGATGGCCGCTTACAATCGCCTGCTGATGGGCAGTGACCGCACCAAGCAGATCGAAGCGGCCAAGGCCTGGAGCATTTTCGAGGGCGAGGTGATTACCTTGCTGCCGGAGCCGTCGACGGCCGATACCTTCCTGGATGCGGACTATGCCCTGGCTTTCGCCCGTTTGGAGAACCATTATTTCGTCAATGCCTGCTGGCTGGAAGAAGGGCAATTGCTGCGCGATGCGCATCGGCTCGCCGACATTCCCGGCACGATCATCCACGGCCGCTACGACATGCCGTGCCCGGCAAAATACGCCTGGGCGCTGCACAAGGCCTGGCCGCAAGCCGATTTTCACCTGATCGAGGGGGCGGGACACGCCTATTCCGAGCCCGGCATTCTCGACCAGTTGATCCGGGCGACCGACAAATATGCCGGAAAACAGGGCTGATCTCTTTCGGTGCATGATGGGAGCGATGACATGATAGACCATACCGGATTGAGTGTTTCGAATTTCAACACCGCCAAGGCATTCTATGACGCAGCGCTGGCACCGCTCGGCGCTTCGATGCTGATGAAGGCGCCGATGGAATATACCAATGGCGTGCATGTCGCCGGCTATGGCCGCGAGCGTCCGACCTTCTGGCTGCATGAAGGCGAAAAGCAGGTGCCGTCGGTGCATATGGCTTTCTCCGCCAATTCGCGCGCGGAAGTGGACGCCTTCTATATGGCGGCGATGGCGGCCGGCGGCATCGACAACGGCGGCCCCGGCCTGCGCCCGCACTACCATGCGAATTATTATGGCGCCTTCGTGCGCGATCCCGATGGCAACAATATCGAAGCCGTCTGCCATCGGCCGGAGTAACGGGTTTTCCGGATTCTGACGGTCCGGACGTTTATTGATCTCAGGAATAGCGACATGTCCAAGGAACGCATCTATCTCTTCGACACCACTTTGCGGGACGGCCAGCAGACGCCGGGCATCGATTTCTCGGTCGAGGACAAGATCGCCATTGCGACCATGCTCGACAATTTCGGCCTCGATTATGTCGAGGGCGGCTATCCCGGCGCCAATCCGACCGACACGAAATTCTTCGAGAAGAAGCGCACGACGGGCGCCTCCTTCGTCGCCTTCGGCATGACCAAGCGCGCCGGCATCTCGGTCTCCAACGATCCGGGCATGGCAGTGCTGCTGCAGGCCAAATCGGATGCCATCTGTTTCGTTGCCAAGAGTTGGGACTATCACGTCAAGGTGGCACTCGGCTGTACGAACGAAGAAAACCTGGAATCGATCGAGCAGTCGGTGAAGGCTGCGGTCGCCGCCGGCAAGGAAGCGATGATCGATTGCGAGCATTTCTTCGACGGCTACAAGGCCAATCGCGACTATGCGTTGGCCTGTGCAAAGACCGCTTTCGGCGCTGGCGCACGCTGGGTGGTGCTCTGCGACACCAATGGCGGCACGCAGCCGCAGGAAATCCGCGATATCGTTGCCGATGTCATCGCGTCGGGCGTGCCCGGCGACCATCTCGGCATCCACCCGCACAACGACACCGGCCAGGCCGTCGCCAATGCGCTCGCCGCCGTCGAAGCCGGCGTGCGGCAGGTGCAGGGCACGCTTAACGGCATCGGCGAACGTTGCGGCAACACCAATCTGGTGACCTTGATCCCGACTTTGGTGCTCAAACCTGTCTACAACGAACGCTTTGAGACCGGCATCGATGCGGAAAAGCTGCAGGGGCTGACCGGCCTCAGCCACGCCTTCGACGAAATGCTGAACCGCTCGCCGGATCATCAGTCGCCCTATGTCGGCGCCTCGGCTTTTGCCACCAAGGCCGGCATCCATGCTTCGGCTTTGCTCAAAGACCCACGCACCTATGAGCATGTGCCGCCCGAAACGGTCGGTAACCTGCGCAAGGTCATGGTCTCCGACCAGGGCGGAAAGTCCAATTTCATTAATGCGCTCAAGCGTCGCGGCATCATTGTCGGCAAGGATGATCCGCGCCTCGACCAGCTGATCGGTGTGGTCAAGGAACGCGAAGCCTCCGGCTATGCCTATGAGGGAGCCGACGCGAGCTTCGAAATGCTCGCCCGCCGCATCCTCGGCTCGGTGCCGGATTTCTTCAAGGTCGAGGGTTTCCGGGTCATGGTCGAGCGCCGCTTCGACGCCAACGGAAATTTGAAGACCGTGTCGGAAGCGGTGGTGAAAATCACTGTCGACGGCGAGAGCCGCATGTCGGTGGCCGAAAGCATTCACGGCCCCGTCAACGCACTCGACCTCGCGCTGCGCAAGGATCTCGGCAAGTTCCAGGACGAGATCGCCGATCTCGTGCTCGCCGACTTCAAGGTCCGTATCCTCAACGGCGGCACGGAAGCCATTACCCGCGTGCTGATCGAATCCACCGACGCGACCGATGCCCGCTGGTGGACTGTGGGTGTTTCCGACAACGTCATCGACGCCTCCTTCCAGGCGCTGATGGACTCGATCATCTACAAGCTGATGAAGAATCGCGACCAGGCCGGCCAGATCGCGGCGGAATAGGGAGCAATTCGATATCGGCGTAGCGTTCGCGAAGGGTGGATAACAAACGCCCCTGGTTGTCTTCGTTAGCCGTCACTTTCGAAGAATTGATCCGATCATCAACCGAATGAATTGGTGCTTGCCGTTGTCGTCTCCTAAATCCGGCTGAAAGAGGACAAGCGATGGCAAGCACGGATTCGACTTCAGCGGCCGCAGGCGAGGACACGCTGCCGGGCTTCCTTTATGCGCTGACGGCCTATCTCCTCTGGGGCGTGCTGCCAATCTATATCAAGGCGGTCGAGGCCATCCCGCCACTCGAAGTGGTCGCGCATCGCGTCCTCTGGTCGCTGCCGATCGCCGGTGCCATACTCGCTTTCCGCGGCCGTATCGGCGATGTCGGAGCCCTGCTGCGACAGCCGCGGATGATCGGCATGGCAATGATCCCGGCGGCTTTCGTCAGCGTCAACTGGCTGACCTATGTCTATGCTATCGGTTCGGGCCATACACTTGAGGCGGCGCTGGGTTATTACATCAATCCGCTGGTCTCGATCATTATTGCCGCAGTCTTGCTGGGCGAGAGGCTGTCCGGCCTGAAGCTCGTCGCAGTGGGCCTTGCGGCGATCGCCGTTGCCATCCTGGCTTATGACGCCGGCGGCCTTCCATGGATATCACTGGTATTGGCGCTGACCTGGGGCTTCTATGCCTTCTTCAAGCGGCGCCTGCCGCTTGGCCCCAATCAGGGCTTCTTCCTCGAAGTTCTGCTGCTCGTCGGACCTGCCTTAGCCTACATCACCTATCTTGAAGCGATCGGAAGCGGTCACTTCCTCAGCGGCGGCAGTTCTCGCCACACCGCGCTCCTGATGCTGGCCGGCGTGATCACCGCGGTGCCGCTGATGATCTACGCCAATGGCGCCAAACTCCTGAAACTCTCGACCATCGCGATCATGCAATATATCGCGCCGACGATCGTCTTCCTGATGGCCATCTTCCTGTTCCACGAGCCGTTCGACACCGGCAAGCTGATCGCCTTCGTCTTTATCTGGGCGGCGCTGATCGTCTACACCTATTCGATGTTCAGGGCACGCCAGCGCAGCTAGCGCCGCTTACATCCGCCCCAAAACGTCGGACCTGCCGACCTCGGAGCCGCCGGCGGCAAGGATCGCCGGCACGATGTCATCAACATTGTCGATGATCATCGGCTTGACGAGGTGAGCGGTGTGGATGAAACCTTCGCTGGCCATATGGTCCACGAGCTGCAGCATCGGCTCCCAGAACTTGTTGATATTGGCGAAAACCATCGGCTTGCGATGGCGGCCAAGCTGGCCCCAGGTCATGATCTCGACGATTTCCTCGAGCGTGCCGATGCCGCCCGGCAGCGTGACGAAGGCATCCGCCTCCTCGAACATGCGATGCTTGCGCTGATGCATGTTCTCGGTCACGACGACCTCGGTGAGCGCGCCCAGCGAATGCTTCGATGCTTCCTTGTCCATCAGGAATTCGGGGATGATGCCGAGCACCTGGCCGCCATTCGACATGACACCCGAGGCTACCGCGCCCATGATGCCGCGGGTGCCGCCGCCATAGACGAGACGAAGACCATGTTCGGCAATCGACCTGCCGAGCGCGCGGCCTGCCTCGATATAGAGTGGATTGCGGCCGGGCTGTGAGCCACAATAGACGCAGACGGATCGAATCGGCACATTTTTCGCGTTCATATCGCCGAAATGACTATGAGCGGCCGGTGCAGTCAAGAAAAATGACGGAAAACCTGCTATACTCCGTGCGTAAGACCCGGAAATGCTTGAGAATAGAATATGAAAACGCTAGCAGTTTCATCAGGAAGATGGCGGAATTTGGCCGCCCGGAGATAGAGATGAAGAGAAACGGCGCCGTCTGGGTCGCTCTGGTTGTCGTGGCAGTCGCCGCCGCGGTGATGTATTTCGTGGTGCTGCCGCAATCCGGTGGCAAGAAGGCTATCGATCAACTCGCCAAGCAGGCCGGCGAGACGATGGATAAGGCTTCGGACACGGTGCAGAAGACCATCGACCAGGTTGCCGGACAAGCACAGCAAACGACGGAAAAGGCCAAGACCGAGGTCGCGCAGAAGGCGGACGACGCGAAGACCGTGCTGTTGCAGAAGATGGCGCGCGTCAAGACCGACGGCGAAACGGCTGCCGCCGAATTCGAGGCTCTGTTTGCTGACGGCAAACGGCCGACTGCCGAACAGCTTGCCGCCGCGCGCGCCAAACTTGCCGCGGCGCTGAAGAATGCCAGCGAAATGACGGCGGCCAACGGCATGGATGCCCAGACGGCAGCCATTGTGGCCAATGTCTCCAACGGCGCGAAGACCGCGCTCGACACGCTGGATGCAATGCCTACCGACCCCGACAGTGCCAGCAAAGGCTTCGTCTATATGAAGACGGCGATGATGGCGGCGTTGGAAGGCAAGCCTGCGCCAGCCCGCGATGCCGCGACATCAGACGTCGCCAAGGCTGACAACAACGCCAAGCCTGCCGATCAGGCAAAGGCTGATCAAATGCAGCAGACGGCGGACACGTCGCTGCCCACCTTCGACGTGCTGCGTGTCGAGAAGGACGGCTCGACGCTCATTGCCGGCAAGGCTAAACCAAATTCGAAGGTCGACGTCCTGGACGGCAACACGGTCATCGCGTCCACCGATGCGGGAAATACGGGTGATTTCGTCGCCGTGCTCGACAATCCGCTCAAGGCGGGTGATCACCAATTGGTGATCCGGCTCACCGGCAAGGATGGCAAGCAGGTCGCCTCCGCAGAAGTCGCCACTGTTTCCATTCCGGCCGACAAGTCGGGCCAACTTCTCGCCATGGTGACCAAGCCGGGTGAGCCGTCGCGCATCATGGAAATGCCTGATGCCAAGCCGGCAGCCAAGCAGGAGACCGTTGTCGCGCAGAACACGGAAAACAAACCCGCTGCAGAGACGAAGACAACTGACCAGTCTGCGAAGACGACAACTGGCGCCGAGAGCAAGACCGAACAGGCGTCGACGGTGAAGCCGGTGGACACAGCAAAGGCGGAGACTGCAAAATCAGCCGACGCGACCAAGTCTGCCGAAAACGCCAAGGCCCAGGAGACCGCGAAGCCCGTCGAAACGGCAAAGGCGGAAGAGGCAAAGCCGGCTGACAAGGCGAAGTCCACCGAAACTGCCAAGGCGGAGACACAAACCAAACCAACTGATACGGCATCTGCCGCAGACACGGCCAAGCCGGCTGACTCCGCCGAGACAAAAGACGCCTCCAAGGCGCCGGAAGCTGCGGTGAACCAAACCGAGACTGCGGATCTGAATACGGACAAGACCAAGCCGGCAACCAACGATGTGAAGGTCGTTTCCACCGAAGCATCCACATCGGCAAAGACGATGCATGCGCCGGAAGTGTTGGTGAACGCCGTGGAAATCGAAGGCGACAAGATCTTCGTCGCGGGTTCGGCACGTCCGAAATCGGTCGTGCGGGTCTATGCCGACGACAAGCTGGTGGCGGAAGTCGCAACCGACGCCAATGGCCGTTTCGTCGCCGACAATCGCCTGCCGCTTTCGGTTGGCGCCCATACGATCCGTGCTGATGTGCTGAGCAAGGACGGCAAACGCGTCGAATTCCGCGCTTCGGTGCCGTTCTTCCGCCCCGAAGGCGAGCAACTGGCCGCCGTCAACGGCGACACTGCGCCGGCCGAGGCCAAGATGCAGCCGCTCGCCGACGGCGAATATGACAAGGCGCGCGAAGAGGCCGGCAAGGCAATCGCGCTGCTCAAGGGGCTCTATGTCTCCGGCCGTACGCCGACGCTTGATGAACTGGCTGCGGCGCGCTCGGCGACCGAGATCGCGCTGAAGACGTTGTCGCAGATCAAGATCGGCGCCGACGAAGATCCGATGGCCAAGGAAATGGCCGACAAGACGGCCGGCAAGGCTGCCCAGGCGCTGGCGCTGCTGAAATCGCTGCCGCAGGATCCCAATGCCGTGAAAACGGCTCTCAATTCGATTGACGCGGCTGTGACCTCGGCAGTGGCGCCGGTGATGGAAGTTGCCGCATCCAAGAAGACTGTCGCGGCAAAGGAGAACTCCGACCGGGCGACCGCGCCGTCCAAGACTGTAGCGGACGAACAGGCCGAAGCTGCCAAGCCGAGCGAGAGCATGGAAGCGGTAGACAAGGCTACGCCCGAGGCGAAGGCGGTCGACAAGCAAAGCGCTTCGACCGAAACCAAGCCCGCCAATCAGCAACCGGCGAAGCAGAGCGCCGAAGTCGCCGCGGTCGACCAGAACCAGCCCAAGGTCATCGAACAGGCGCCTCTCAAGCCAAGCGCTTCGGCGTCGGTTATCATCCGCCGCGGCGACACGCTCTGGCAGATTTCGCGGCGTGCCTATGGCCTCGGCGTGCGCTATACGACGATCTATCTCGCCAACCAGGATCAGATCGCCAACCCTGACCGGATCATGCCCGGCCAGATTTTCGGCGTTCCGGAAAAATATCTGCCGAATTCCGAGGAACTGCATCGCGAGCGCATGGAGCAGCGGAAACGCTGAACAACGTCTGGCGAGACGCTGCTGTCCAGAAATCTGGATGGCGACTTCCAAATTCCCGCGCCGGGCGGTTGTCAAATACCGCACATGATCCTATTTGACCTGCAGGCGCGGCGTCCCGCAAGGGGCGCCGCTGTCTGTCATCGTAATCGATCATGGTGTGGGCATGGCGGGCAACGACAAGAAGGTCTCCGGCGATTCCGGCAAGACGCTTCAGACCATCGTCAATCTGTGGCCTTATATGTGGCCCTCGGGACGGCCGGACCTGAAGGCCCGCGTCGTCTGGGCAACCGTCATTCTCCTGGTGTCCAAGGCCGTCCTGCTGCTCGTCCCGTATTTCTTCAAATGGTCAACCAATGCACTGAATGGCAAATTCACCGGCCTTGGCTGGATGCCGACCTTCATGCTTGGCGCCATCATGCTGGTGATCGCCTATAACGTTGCGCGCCTGGTGCAATGGGGCCTCAACCAGTTGCGTGACGCGATGTTCGCCAGCGTTGGCCAACATGCCGTGCGTCAGCTCGCTTACAAGACGTTCGTCCATCTGCACCAGCTGTCATTGCGTTTCCATCTCGAACGCCGCACCGGCGGGCTCTCGCGCATTATCGAGCGCGGCACCAAGGGCATCGAGACGATTGTCCGCTTCACCATCCTCAATACCGTGCCGACGATCATTGAATTCATCCTGACGGCGGTGATCTTCTGGTGGGGCTACGGCTTCTCCTATCTGTTCGTCACGGCACTGACGGTGTGGATCTATATCTGGTTCACCATTCGCGCCAGCGACTGGCGGATCAACATCCGCAAGGAAATGAACGACAGCGACACCGACGCCAATACCAAGGCGATCGACTCGCTGCTCAATTTCGAAACTGTGAAATATTTCGGCAACGAGGAGATGGAAGCCAAGCGCTTCGACGTCTCGATGGCGCGCTACGAAAAGACGGCGACGCAGGTCTGGACCTCGCTCGGCTGGCTGAATTTTGGCCAGGGCGTGATCTTCGGCATTGGAACCATGGCGATGATGGTCATGTCGGCGCTGGCCGTGCAGCGTGGCGAACAGACGATCGGCGACTTCGTCTTCATCAATGTCATGCTGATGCAGCTTTCCGTGCCACTCAATTTCATCGGCTTCGTCTATCGTGAAATCCGTCAGGGCTTGACCGACATCGAGCAGATGTTCGATCTCCTCGGTGTCGGCCCCGAAATCGTCGATGCGCCGGACGCCAGGCAGTTGGAGATCGAATCTGGTGCGATCTCCTTCAAGAATGTGCACTTCGCCTATGATTCGAACCGGCCGATCCTGAAGGGTATCTCGTTCGACGTTCCTGCCGGCAACACCGTGGCTGTCGTCGGCCCTTCCGGTGCCGGCAAGTCGACCATTTCCAGGTTGCTCTACCGCTTCTACGACGTCCAGCAAGGCTCGATCACGATCGACGGCCAGGACGTGCGCGGCCTGACGCAAAAAAGCCTGCGCGCGGCCATCGGCATGGTGCCGCAGGACACGGTGCTATTCAACGACACCATTGCCTATAACATCCGCTATGGCCGTCCCTCGGCGACGCAGGAGGAAATCGAGCGCGCCGCCGACATCGCCCAGGTCGGCACCTTCATCAAGGCGCTGCCGGAAGGCTATAGGTCCATGGTCGGCGAGCGCGGTCTGAAACTCTCGGGCGGCGAAAAGCAGCGCGTAGCGATCGCCCGCACTGTTCTCAAATCGCCACCGATCCTCATTCTCGACGAGGCGACCTCGGCGCTCGACACGCGCACTGAACAAGAAATCCAGACGGCATTGGATGAAGTGTCCAGGAATCGCACGACGCTGGTGATCGCTCACCGCCTTTCCACAGTGGTCAAGGCCGACGAGATCATCGTGCTCAAGGACGGCGGCATCGCCGAACGCGGCAAGCATTCTGAACTCCTGGCTCATGGCGGTCTCTACGCTTCGATGTGGAACCGCCAGCTTGAAGCCACCGAAGCCGAGGAGCACCTGAAGAAGGTGCGCGAGGAAGATGACCTCGGCGTGGTCGAGCGGCGCGTACCAGCGGCGGAGTGATAGCAGCGCGTGGTGTCGCAAAACCTGGAATCTGATCACGAAGACCCGGCAGAGGCTGGGCCTACGGCGCGGATGCTCAAATGGGCTCGCAACTCGGCAGCCTACCGGCTTTCGAAAGCGATGATGAGCGAAAAGCAGCTTCGCGATGCGATTCGCCGCAAGGCGGCACAGAAGTTCGAGGACATTACTGCATCGCAGGTCGCCGCGCTCGTCGAGGCGGCCGTTCGCTTTGGTTATGAGCTGCAGGCGCTCGACGACAAAACATTTGCCGAGGTCAGCACGCGTTCGGGGTCGCGCGGCGGCAAGTCGCGCCGAGCGATCGCGCAGAAATTATCGGTCAAGGGCATAAGCTCAGATATCGCACGTCAGGCTGTGGCGAATGCCGACGATCTCTATTCAGCCGCCATCTATGCACGCAAGCGCGGACTAGGCCCGTTCCGACCGCAGGACGCGGATAATGATCGCTTCGTCAAGGAGATGGCCTCCCTCGCTCGCACGGGGTTCAGCTACGACACCGGCCGTCGAGTCCTGTCGATGACCCGGGAGCAGGCCGAGGATCTGATCCTCGGCGGTCCTGCCGCGACCGACGATCGGGATGATTGAATGTCCTGCAGCACAATTGTCAGTAAGTAAGTTGCTATTTTGTTCTTGTTTTGCTAGCTTGTTGGAACCGAAGCAATGGCAGGTGGCCGATGGACGATAGGACAATCAGCGTTTCAATTCCAAGCGAGCGAGAGGAGTTCATTGCCGAGCAAATTGCCGCCGGTAATTTTTCCGATGAGAACGCGGTCGTTCGCGCCGGCCTCGAGGCACTTGAGCGGGAAACGAAGCTGCGAGAGCTTCGCAGGCTGATTGCCGAAGGGGATGCGGATATAGCACGTGGGGACTATATGACCTTCGATAAACCCGGCGACCTGACGCGCTATATCGTAGAAAACGCCAAAGCGCTCAAGTGATCCGGAAGCTGCAGTTTCATTATTCGAAGCGTGCACTCCGCGATCTCGCTGGTATCTACTGCTATCTTTTAGAGAAGGACCCAGCGGCCGCGACGCATATGGTAGCTGCCATCGAAAATAAGATTGTTTCGCTCGCTTCGTCCGGAAATACCGGCGTGTCGCGCGAGTGGCTTTCTCCGGGATTGCGTGCGTTCCCGTTCAAAGATAGGTGCATTTACTTCCGTGTCGATGCCGGCGACATGCAGATAATCAGAATTCTCCACGGAAGACAGGAAGTGAACTCAGAGCTTTTCGCTCCGGGTGCTGAAGATTGATGGCCAAATCCAAAACCCAGTTCATCTGCCAGAATTGCGGCACCGTGCATTCCCGCTGGGTGGGTAAGTGCGACGGTTGCGGCGCCTGGAACACGATCATCGAAGAAGACCCGACCGGCGGTATCGGCGGTGGACCGGCCAGGACGCCGAAGAAGGGTAGGGCGGTGACGTTGACCACGCTCTCGGGCGAAGTCGAGTATGCGCCTCGCATCGAAAGCGGCATTTCCGAACTTGACCGAGTGACCGGTGGCGGTTTCGTGCGCGGCTCGGCGGTGCTGATCGGCGGCGATCCCGGCATCGGCAAGTCGACACTGCTCATGCAGGCGGCGGCCGCTCTGGCCCGCCGTAGCAACCGCGTCATCTATGTCTCGGGCGAAGAGGCGGTGGCACAGGTCCGGCTACGCGCCCAGCGGCTCGATGCCGCCGACACCGGTGTGCTGCTCGCCGCTGAAACCAATGTCGAGGATATTCTCGCCACGCTCGCCGATGGCCCGCGTCCCGACCTCGTCATCATTGATTCGATCCAGACGCTGTGGAGCGATGTCGCCGACGCTGCGCCCGGCACGGTGACCCAGGTACGCGTTGGCGTCCAGGCGATGATCCGTTTCGCCAAACAGACGGGAGCGGCAATCGTGCTGGTCGGCCACGTCACGAAAGACGGCCAGATCGCAGGTCCGCGTGTCGTTGAACATATGGTCGACGCCGTGCTTTATTTCGAGGGAGATCGAGGTCACCACTACCGCATTATGCGTACGGTCAAGAACCGCTTCGGGCCGACCGACGAGATCGGCGTTTTCGAAATGTCCGACAAGGGCCTGCGCGAAGTCTCCAACCCGTCGGAACTTTTCCTCGGCGAACGCAATGCCAAGGCGCCTGGGGCTGCGGTCTTCGCGGGCATCGAAGGCACGCGGCCGGTGCTGGTCGAAGTGCAGGCGCTGGTGGCGCCAACCTCGCTGGGCACACCGCGTCGTGCGGTGGTTGGCTGGGACCAGAGCCGGCTGGCGATGATTCTCGCCGTGCTCGAGGCGCATTGCCGTGTGCGGCTTGGCAATTACGACGTCTACCTCAATGTTGCGGGCGGCTATCGCATTTCCGAACCGGCCGCCGACATCGCCGTGGCCGCGGCCCTGGTTTCGTCGCTGGCCGGTCTTGCTCTTCCGCAGGATTGCGTCTATTTCGGCGAAATCAGCCTCTCGGGGGCGGTCAGGCCGGTGAGCCACACGGGGTTGCGCCTTAAGGAAGCCGAAAAGCTCGGCTTTCAAAAGGCGGTGCTTGCCGATGGTTCGGCTGAGCTGTCAAAATCGCCGGCCGGCGGCTGGAGCGCGATCGAAGGTCTTATGGACCTCGTGGTGAAGATCGCCGGATCGAAACATGTGGGTCCGGAGGACCCGGCAGAGGATTGAGGCTTTCGTTTCCGCGCGCCGATGCTATAGGTGCCTTGAGGGACGAGTGGCGTTGAATGGACATACGCGCCGTATTGGAGAAGACTTTATGCCCATTACAGCTTTTGACGGTATTGTCCTCGGTGTGGCGCTGTTTTCTGCCGTGCTCGCCATGGTGCGCGGCTTTTCGCGCGAAGTGCTTTCTGTGGTGAGCTGGGTCGGCTCGGCCTACGCCGCCTATAAGCTCTATCCCTACGGCGTGCCTTACGCGAAGAACTTTATCCATGAGGACAAGTTCGCCATCATCGCCTCGGCCGCCATTATTTTCCTGGTTGCGCTGATCGTCATCTCCTTCATTACCATGCGCATTGCCGATATGATCATCGACAGCCGCATCGGTGCGCTCGACCGCACGCTGGGCTTCATCTTTGGCGCCGCGCGTGGTATCCTGATCATTGTTGTCGCCGTGCAGTTCTTCAATGAATGGGTGCCGAAGGAAAAGCATCCTGCCTGGGTGGCCAATGCCAAGTCCAAGCCCTTTCTCGATAATCTCGGCGAGAAGCTGAAGGCGGCGCTGCCGGAAGATATCGCGGCCCTGCTGCGCAAGAAGATCGAAGAGAAGATGAACAGCGACAAGACGCCCGCCAATGCAAATGCACCGGCGGATTCGGACACGGCGCCGGCGGACGACAACAATGCCACGGACACTGCGCCGGCCGACGACAATGCCAACAAGCCGGCGACGACGCAGCAGTAACGACATTGTGACGGCATGCCGTTAAGCATGCGGTGCAAAGCACGAGAATCTGGCGCGCAATCGGCCGGGACGACTTGAAATTGCCTTGCTTTTTCTTATGTTCCCGGCTTCTGTCAAGGTTGAGATCTATCTCGCCGAATGGATGAATGAACGGGCTTTGCCCTCCTGTCTCCCAACGAGCCGAAGGCTGCACATCGATGAACGAAGACGTTTCTCTGATCGACGAGAACGAGGCCGACGCATTTCATGACGAATGCGGCGTATTCGGCATTTTTGGCAAGCCCGAGGCGGCAGCCGTCGTGACGCTCGGCCTGCACGCGCTGCAGCACCGGGGCCAGGAAGCGGCAGGTATTGTTTCCTTCGACGGCAAGCAGTTCCGCATCGAGCGCCATGTCGGCCTCGTCGGTGACACTTTCACCAATTCGGCGGTGCTGGAGCGTTTGCCCGGTTCTCGCTCCATCGGCCATGTGCGCTATGCGACGACGGGCGGCGCGGGCTTGCGCAACGTCCAACCCTTTTTCGCCGAACTGGCCGGCGGCGGCTTCGCCGTGGCCCATAACGGCAACATCACCAATGCGCTGACACTGCAAAAAAACCTGCAGCGGCAGGGGGCAATCTTCCAGTCGACCTCGGACACCGAGACCATCCTGCACCTGATCGCGATGAGCAAGCAGGATCATCTCGTCGCGCGCTTCATTGATGCGTTGTCGCAGCTCGAAGGTGCTTATTCGCTGGTCGGCCTGTCGCAGAAAAAGATGATCGGCGCGCGCGATCCGCTCGGCATCCGGCCGCTGGTGCTGGGTGACCTCGACGGCGCCTATATCCTGGCGTCCGAGACCTGTGCGCTCGACATTATCGGTGCCCGCTACGTTCGCGACATCAAGCCGGGCGAAGTGGTCATTGTCACCGAGAAAGGCATTGAAAGCCTGTTTCCGTTCGACAAGCAAAGCCCGCGCTTCTGCATTTTCGAATATGTCTATTTCGCCCGTCCCGATTCGATCGTCGACGGTCGCAATGTCTATGAAGCGCGCAAGCAGATCGGTATCGAACTCGCCCGCGAGGCCGGGGTAGATGCGGATATCGTCATCCCGGTACCGGATTCCGGCGTGCCGGCGGCGATCGGCTTCTCGCAGGAATCGGGCATTCCGTTCGAGCTCGGCATCATTCGCAACCATTATGTTGGTCGCACCTTCATCCAGCCGACGGCGTCGATCCGCCACATGGGCGTCAAGCTCAAGCACAATCCCAACCGCCGCACCATCGAGGGTAAGCGCGTCGTCCTTGTCGATGATTCGATCGTCCGCGGAACAACCTCGCAGAAGATCGTCCAGCTTGTCCGCGATTGCGGCGCCAAGGAAGTGCATATGCGCATCGCCTCGCCGCCGACCATGTCGTCCTGCTTCTATGGCGTCGACACGCCGGAAAAATCCAAGCTGCTTGCGTCGCGCATGTCGATCGAGGAAATGGCTGCCTATATCAAGGTCGATTCGCTCTCCTTCCTGTCGATCGACGGCCTTTACCGTGCGGTCAAGGAGCCTTCGCGCAACAACAGCTGTCCCCAGTTCTGTGACGCCTGTTTCACCAGCCAGTATCCGACCCAGTTGACCGACCAGGAAGGCGTGAACAATATCCGCACGCTCGATCTTCTGGCGTATAACGGATAACAAGAATGTCTGATCTTTCCGGCCGCATCGCGGTGGTCACCGGTGCCTCGCGTGGCATCGGCTATTTTACGGCGCTCGAACTGGCGAAAAAGGGCGCGCATGTCGTCGCCTGCGCCCGCACGGTCGGCGGTCTTGAAGAGCTCGATGACGCCATCCGCGCCGAAGGTGGCAGCGCCACCCTGGTACCGTTCGACCTCGCCGACATGGCGGCCATCGACGCACTCGGCGGCGCGATTTTCGAACGCTGGGGCAAGCTCGATATCCTCGTCGCCAATGCCGGTGTGCTCGGCGGCATTTCGCCGATCGGCCATTTCGAGGCCAAGACCTTCGAGAAGGTAATGACGGTGAATGTCACGGCGACGTGGCGGTTGATCCGTTCCGTCGATCCGCTGATGCAGAAATCCGACCAGGGCAGGGCGCTCATCCTGACCTCCAGCCTGGCGCACAAGTGCAAACCCTTCTGGGGCGCCTATTCGGCCTCGAAGGCTGCGGTCGAGGCGCTGACGCGCACCTGGGCCTATGAGAGCGAGCGCCTGCCGCTGAGGGTGATCAGCGTTGACCCGGGCGGCACGCGGACGGCCATGCGGGCGCAAGCCTATCCCGGCGAAGATCCGGAAACATTGCCGCATCCGCGCGAAGTTGCCCGCGAAATTGCCGGCTTGACCGGCCCCGACATGACCGAGACCGGCAAGCTCTACATCGTCCGCGAGAAACGCTTCGCCGACTACAAGCTCCCTGAGTGAAGCGCAGGTCGTTTACCGTCGCGGCGCCGACCGCGTCGACCGGCGCCGAATCGGCTCTGCTGCCGGCGCCTGGTCAGGTGTGATATTCTTTTCGACGACGTCGCTGCGCCATCGTGAAGTCTTGTCGCGTCTGATCTGGATGGCTGCCGCCACCCGTAGTGCAGGCATATTTGCTGCAGGCGCCTGTTTATCATCCAGATGCTTTCCGGGAATATCCTAAAAGCCCGTCGCTACGACCTTCAATTTCCTCTAATTTTTTGCCAGACTGGTAAGACGGAGTCTTGGGGGATCTGGTGTTACACGCGGTCATTGCTGTTGTCGGAGCCGCTATTCTCGCCTGGGCCATTTCGGCCTGGCGGGAGAAGGCGCGGACGGGTCTGACTTATGGCCAATCCTTCTGGCGCACGCTGTTCAAATTCGCCTTCGGCATGCGCTTCGAGGGCTTCGACCAGGGGACGATCCTGACGGGATCGACCATTTACCTCGTTTCACGGCAATCGAAACTTGACCGTCCGCTGTTGAAAGCCTGCCTTCCGCTAGGCACCTTTCATTTGGATCTTTCTGGCGATGCCGAGCAGCTCTTGATATTGATGCGCTCGGTTGTGGTCGGCCGGGGCCATATCTGCCTCCATGTTCCGAAGGAAGTCGAGGCCAGTCCGGAGACGATGGCCCGTCTCGACCAGGTCGGCGCCCTTGCAAGGAAAACGGGTGCGCGCATCCTGCCGATCTTCATTCGCGGCACGCGGCTTTCGCTGCTGTCGCTCTGGCCCGAGGAGCAGGCTCCGCGCAGCATTCTGCCGCAGATCGTCGTCACCGCTGCTCCACCATTKATCGCCAATGAGGCGGATACCACCATCTTGGCGGACCATCTGCTGGACGGCCTGATGCTGGCAAAATTCCGATCGGTGAATCTGTCGCAGACGCTGTTTCAGTCCCTGTCGACGGCCGCCCGGGTCAATGGACTGGGCCGCAAGATCCTTGAAGATTCACTCGGCGCGCGTCTCACTTATCGGCAATTGCTGATCGGCGCACGGGTCTTGGCCGTCCGTTTCGCGGCCATGACACGTCCGCGCGAACCAGTCGGCGTGCTGCTGCCCAATGCCAGCGGAGCGGTGCTGGCGATTTCTGGGCTTTTTTCCGCCGGCCGCCCGGCCGCTGTGCTGAACTATACGGCTGGTCCGACCGCAGTCACATCAGCAATCAACACCGCGGCGATCCGTACCGTCCTGTCGTCGCGGGCTTTCATCGAAAAGGCCGATCTGCAGGACCTCGTGGCGCATATGCGCGCCAACGGAACGGCAGTGGTCTATCTCGAAGATCTCCGCAAGGAGATCGGCTCGCTGGAAAAATTCAAAGCCTTTCTCTCTTGCCGGCGTGCCGTGAGCAAGACCCGCGCGGAGGACGTCGCTGTCATTCTCTTCACTTCAGGGTCCGAGGGCGTGCCGAAAGGGGTGGCGTTGTCGTCGCGCAATCTCGTCGCCAACGCCGCCCAGGCCGATTGCCGGGTCGATATTTCACCGGCCGATAGCCTGTTCAACGTGCTGCCGCTCTTCCATTCCTTCGGTCTTCTGGGGGGCATGGTGCTGCCGCTGCTCTACGGCATCCGGCTCTATCTCTATCCGTCACCGCTGCATTACAAGATGATCCCGGCTACGGCACGAAAGACTGCTCCAACCGTCATGTTCGGCACAGACACTTTCTTGCACGGCTACGCGCGTGCGGCACGGGATGGCGATTTCGACAGCGTGCGTATGATCGTCGCCGGCGCCGAAGCGGTCAAGCCGGACACGCGCAAGGTTTATGCCGAGCGTTTTGGCGCACTGATCGTCGAGGGCTACGGTCTGACCGAGGCCTCGCCCGTCGTCGCCGTCAATTCTGCGAACTTCTTAAAGGAAGGCTCGGTCGGCAGGTTGCTCTCCGGCATGGAGATGCGTCTGGAACCGGTCGAGGGTATCGAAGAGGGGGGGCGGCTGCAGATCATGGGCCCGAACCTGATGCTCGGCTATCTGCTTGCCGACAAGCCGGGCGTGCTGCAGCCGCTGCCCGGCAAGTGGTACGACACCGGCGATATCGTTTCGATCGATATGCGCGGCTTCATCACCATCAGGGGCCGCGCCAAGCGCTTTGCCAAGATTGCCGGCGAAATGGTGTCTCTCAGCGCGGTGGAGGCGCTGGCGCAGCAACTCTGGCCGGATGCCCAGCACGCCGCCGTGGCAATTCCAGATCCGCGGCGCGGCGAGCGCATCGTGCTGGTCACCACCCAGCATCCGGCCGACAGGCATGATCTCATTACCCATGCCAGACGCAGCGGTGCGCCGGAACTCATGCTTCCTGACGACATCATCCCGATAGAGGCGATTCCCTTGCTCGGTAGCGGCAAGACCGACTATCCGAGCACCCAGGCGTTGGCGCTTTCGCGTATCAAGACCTAGTCACATCATTCGTGCGGGGTGTCATTCGTTTCCGGATGCGGCTTGTCATCCGGGACGACGCCTTCCTCGATCGCCGTTTCATGTTCCGGCAGCGACCCATAATGCTTGTGCCATTGCTTCGCCCCAAAAGGCAGGGTGCAGAGATAAAGGATGGACGTCGCCGCCAGCACTTCCCAGGTATAGGTCATCAACAGCGCGACATAGAGCACGACGATCAGGATGAAGGGCAGTGCATTCTCCCGGCGGATGACGCGCTGCGACTTGCCCGACCAGACGGGCACGCGGGAGACGAGGAGGTAGCCGATCGCCACCGTATAGGCTGCTGCGGCCCAGGCCGTGTATTTTGTCGCTTCGATGCCCAGGAAACCCAGATAGACCGGCAGCAATACCAGGAACGCGCCCGCGGGCGCCGGTACGCCGACAAAATATTCCGACAGCCACTGCGGCTTGTTCGGCCGCTCCGCCATGACGTTGAATCGCGCCAGCCTGAGGCCGGCCGAGATGGCGTAGATGAGCGCCGCGATCCAGCCGAGCGATTTCGCCTGGTCGAGCACATAGACATAAAGGACCAGCGCCGGCGCGACGCCGAAATTGACGATGTCGGCAAGCGAATCCATCTGCACGCCGAAATTCGACGTTGCATGCATCATCCGGGCGATGCGTCCGTCGATGCCGTCAAGGAAGGCGGCAAGTAGCACCATGGAGACAGCGAGTTCGAAGCGGCCCTCGAAGGCAAGCCGGATGCCGGTCAGGCCGGCGCAGATCGCCAGCACGGTGATGAGGTTCGGCACCATCATCCTGAGCGGAATTTCGCGCAGACGGGGTCCGCGCGGATTATCCGTTTTCGTCTCGTGGTTTTCGGAATGGCCGATTGGGGTGTCCATCTAAAGCCTCCGCGCCAGCACCGGCCCCTTTTCGGAGCCGAATTCCGCCAGCACCGTCTCGCCGGCAATGGCGTTCTGCCCGACGGTAACGCGCGGCGTAAACCCGTCCGGTAGGTAGACGTCGAGCCGCGAACCGAAACGGATCAGACCGAAACGCTCGCCGGCATCGAGTGGCGAGTTCGGCGTCGTCCAGCAAACGATCCGCCGCGCCACGAGGCCCGCAACCTGCACCACGCCAATCTGGCCGTGCACGGTGTCGAGGATCAGGCCATTGCGTTCGTTGTCGTCACTTGCTTTGTCGAGATCGGCGCTCAGGAACTTGCCCTCGCGATAGGCGATATGCTCGACGCGGCCGCGCATCGGCGCGCGGTTCACATGGCAGTTGAAGACATTCATGAAGATCGAGACCTTCAGCATCGGTGCGTCGGACAGGCCAAGCTCGGGCGGCGGCGGCGCCATGGTGATCAGCGAAACCTGCCCGTCAGCAGGGCTGAGCGCCCAATCTTCGTCCTGTGGCACCTGCCGCTCGGGGTCTCGGAAGAAATAGACACACCAGGCCGTCAGGATGAGGCCCAGCCAAAACAGTGGCAGCCATAGGAAGCCAAGGATGACGGAGACCGCGAAGAAGGCGACGATGAATTTATGTCCCTCGTGATGGATGGGGACGAACGTGTTCTTTATGCTGTCAACCAGGCTCATGGTCCGGATGGTTCCCTGTTTCGCCAAACGGCCTAGCGCGAAATGGCGCGGCCATCAACCGTGTTCGAGATTGATGGCCGCAACCTGCGCCGCAGCGAAGGCAGGTAAGAGGGGCACAACGTCAGGCCTGCCCGACATGCCGGCAACAATTGAGACATCAACGCTTCGCGCTATGCCTCCGTTTATGCTGCGAGGCCTGATGCTGAGGGATGTCATCCGTCGATCCGTCGCAGAGCGCATTACTGTTTTATGACAATCGGAGCCTTGGTCGCGTAGGGGTTCTTGAGTGACTCGTTCGAGTAGGGGCTTCCATATTTGCCGTAAGGGTTGTTGACGGAATCCTCGCTGTAGCGGCTGCCATATTTCCCATACGGATTTGAAATGGAATTCGGATCGAACTGGTTATCATTCAACTCGCCGAGATAGGTGCCATCAGGTGAAACCAGGTAGGCGGCTTGGGCGGAGCTGGCGAGCAAGGTGGCGGTCAGCGCCATCAATAAGAGTCTCATGAGCATTCTCCGTTTTTCATATGCTGTTGATTGAAAAATAAAGTTGAGAACAATCTGAGAGAAGTGCACGCAAAATCCCAGTCCCGCCCAGTGCGATGACTGGGCCGACAGACATGCATTTGCATGCATTCGATGCTCGGGTTGTTGTGGTCAGTTCTACAGCGAATCCGGGCAAATTTAAGTTTGTGACGATCGTTCAGAAAAATCGTCGCGCGTATCTCGGCCCCAGGCTCGTCAGCAATTCATAGCCGATGGTCCCTGCGGCGCGAGCGGCATCATCGACGCTGATATTGGGTCCGAACAATTCCACATAATCGCCTGTCTGGACACGATCTTCCGCAATGTCGCCGATGTCGAATGTCGCCAGGTCCATGGTGATTCGGCCAACCATTGGCACCCGCACTCCTGCGATGAAACCGAAAGCGCCCGGTGAACCGTGCTTGCGCAGAACAGTGCCCGCGCCGGACAGTGCCCGGTGCCAGCCGTCCGCATAGCCGGCGCCGACGATCGCGATGCGGCTGTCTCGCTCGAACCGATGCCTGGCGCCGTAGCTTGCGGCCTCGCCCGCCCGCACATCGCGGATTTGCAGGATGCGCGCTTCCGTCGTGACGACCGGCCGCATCAGATTTTGCATGCCTGTCACGGCCTCGCCGCCATAGAGCGAAATGCCCGGCCGGGTCAGGTCGAAATGGTAATCTGGCCCGAGGAGGATGCCGCCTGAATTGCAAAGACTGGATTCGATACCTTTGAAAAGCCGTGTAACCTCGCGGAAAGACTCGCATTGCCGCTGGTTCATCGGGTGATGTGGCTCATCCGAGCAGGCGAGATGGCTGAGCACGAGACCTGGCTTCAACGCCGGATCCGCGGCCAGCGATGCAGCCGCCGCGACAGTGAGCCCCAGCCGGTTCATGCCGGTGTCGACATAGAGTGCGTAAGGGTGATCCGGCGCGGCCGTCCGCAGGAAAGCATATTGCTCCATCGAGCCCACGACCGGGATGAGACCGTCCGCCAGCACCGGTGCCTCGACGCCGCGCCAGACGCCGTTCAGCACGAATATCCGCGCCTCGGGCGCCACGCGCCGCAGCCGGCTGCCTTCTTCAGGCGTTGCCACGAAGAAATCCCGGCATCCCGCCGCAGCCAGCGCCAGCCCGACTTCGGCCGCGCCCAACCCATAGGCATCCGCCTTCAACACCGCCGCCGTGCGCGCCTTGCCCGAGAGCCGGCAAAGGTCCTTCCAGTTCGCGACGATGGCACCGAGATCGACAGACAGCCGTGCGCTGGCATGGTCGAAAGCGGCGTCGGCGGGGAGGAAGGATTTCATTTCGTTCATGATGCGCTCTTATCGGCAAACCAGTCACCGAACAAGGCTGCCGGCACCGGGCACTTTTGTTCAAGACCGATGGCGGAATTTCGGCTATCACGCAGGGATGAACAATGTTTCGCAGCGGCAGGCAACGGAAGCCATGCCGGTCACCGCATCGGAGAATACCAGGTTCTGGAGGGACAGGCGCTTCCGGAGCATGGAGTGCATGGCTGCGACCTTCATCACCCATGAATTCGCCCCGCATGCGCATGACACGTTTTCGATCGGCGCGATCGAGGCCGGCTGCCAGATCGCCAAGATCCGTGGCGAGCGCGAATTCACCGGCCCCGGCGCCATCTATCTGCTCAATCCCGGCGAGATCCATGATGGCGCCCCGGGCATTCGCGAGGGCTACCGCTACCGGATGATCTATCCGGAGATCGGGTTGCTGACCGATATCCTCGAAGATGTGACCGGCCGCGCCTTTCACGGCACGCCGAGCTTTGCACGGCAATTGCTGACCGATCCGGAACTTGCCGCTGCCTTCCAACGCGCCCATCGGCTGACGGAAGAAGGCAAGGATCAACTTGCCGCCGAGGAGGGCATATTCGGCGTATTGGCGGAAATGTTCGCGCGCTACGGCAGCATTATCATCGCGCCGCCGAAAGGCGACGACCGTACGGGGCTGCGCCGTGCCCGCGATTTCATTGCCGAGAATTTTGCTACGGATATTGCGCTAGAAGACCTGGTCCGCATTTCGGGCCTCAGCCGCGCGCATCTCATCCGCGCCTTCCGCAAGCAGTATTACATCACGCCGCATGCCTTCCAAACCGATATGCGCATCCGCCATGCGCGCCGGCTGCTGAGATCGGGCGGCGCTCTTTCGGATGTCGCCGTGGAATGCGGTTTTGCCGACCAGGCGCATTTTACCCGCCATTTCAAGGCGCGCACCGGCGTGACGCCGGCGGTGTTCCGCAACGGCTGAAACACGCTGCGCTCGCGCACTTTCATTCAAGACATGTCCGGCCGAGGTCGCTATCCAGGCACACCGTCGAAGGAGATATCATGACCTGGAAAAGCGAGTTTCTGGCCGGCATGCGCACGATTGCCCCGATCATCGTCGCGGCCATGCCGATCGGATTGGTATTTGGTGCCGTGGCCGCGTCCAAAGGGCTCTCGCCGCTGGAGGCGACGCTGATGAGCGCAATGGTGTTCGCCGGCGGCTCGCAATTCGTGGCAATGAATATCTGGACACATCCGGCGTCCTGGACGGCGCTCGGTTTCGCAGCCTTGCTGGTCAATATCCGCCATGTGCTGATGGGCGCGTCGCTTGGCCGTAAATTGCAGGCTTTCTCGCCCCTGCAGAAATATGTCGGCGTCCTGGTCATGGCCGATGAGAATTGGGCAATGTCGGAAGCGCGGGCGCGCAAGACGACACTCACCCCGGCTTATTATGCCGGCCTGGCGGTGCCTTTTTATCTCAATTGGGTGGTCTGCAGTCTGATCGGCGCCGTGCTTGGCGCCCTTCTCGGCGATCCCACAGCCATCGGGCTCGATTTTGCCTTTCCGGCCGTGTTCATCGTCCTGGTGATCGGCTTCTGGAAGGGACCGGCGACGGGCCTGGTTCTGATCGCCAGCGCCGTCGCTGCGATCGCGGTGCATCATTTCGTGCCCGGCGCCTGGTACATCGCCGCAGGTGCCGCGGCCGGCCTGATGGCAGCGCTCATTGGCGGCCGGTTCAGAAGATTGGCGGTAGCGCAATGAGCCTTGACCTCAACACTTTCCTTGCCATTCTCGCCATGGCTGCAGCGACGATATTGACCCGTGTCTCCGGCATCTTCCTGCTGCGTTATCTGTCGATCGGCGAGCAGACCCGCGAAGTGCTCGATGCCATCCCGCCAGCCGTCCTGATGGCGGTGATTGCGCCGACGGCGCTGGCAACCGGTTGGGCGGAAACAATCGCCTGCGCGGTTACTGCGCTTGCGGCCATGCGCCTGCCGCTGCTGGTCTGCGTGGTGATCGGGGTGGCGAGCGTGGTGGCGCTGAGGGCGGCTGGGCTATAGACCGGTATTGCGAGTCTCGCGCCGATGATATATGGGTGCGATACTTGTATCGCAGGAGAGGCAAATGCCGCTTTCCATACGCCTGCCGGCAGATATTGAGGCCCGGCTTGACGATCTCGCCAACCGCACGGGCCGCAGCAAAACCTTTTATGTCACTGAGGCCATCCGCGAACATCTCGGCGATCTTGAGGATCTCTTTTTGGCGGAACAACGTCTGATCGACATTCAAAGCGGTAAGACGAAGACGATTCCCCTCGAAGAGCTGTTGAAGCGACATGGCTTGGACGATTGAATTCGATCCGGCTGCTGCCAAGGAGCTTGATAAACTCGGCTCCGTCAATACCAAACGCATCCTGCGCTTTCTTTACGATCGTGTTTCCAGACTCGATGATCCGCGCAGTATCGGCGAGGCCTTGAAGGGCTCCAAGTTGGGAGAGTTCTGGAAATACCGGGTTGGCGATTACCGCGTCATCTCTCGGATCGAAGACGATAGGTTTATCATTCTCGTTGTCAAAATCGGAAATCGGAGAGAGGTCTATCGTTAGCAATTGAGCAGGGGCGATTTAAGTCGCCCCTGCAGCCATTCAACCATATTCGATCAATGCTCGTACTGCGTAAAGCTCTGGTCCGCCAGATCCGTAAACCGCGTAAACTCTGACTGGAACGCGAGCTTCACCGTCCCCGTCGGTCCGTGGCGCTGCTTGGCGATGATGACGTCGGCCGTGCCCTTGACCTTGTCCATCTGCTGCTCCCACTCGGCATATTTCGGATCGTCTGGATCGCGCGGCTCGGAGTTCTTGACGTAATATTCCTCGCGGAACACGAACAGCACGACGTCGGCGTCCTGCTCGATCGAGCCCGATTCGCGCAGGTCCGAGAGCTGCGGCCGCTTGTCGTCACGGCTTTCCACCTGGCGGGAGAGCTGCGACAAGGCGATGATCGGTACGCCGAGCTCCTTGCCGAGCGCTTTCAGGCCGGTGGTGATCTCGGTGATTTCCTGCACGCGGTTTTCGCCCGACTTTTTCGAGCCGGTCATCAGCTGGATGTAGTCGATGACCAGGACGTCAAGGCCGCGCTGGCGCTTGAGGCGGCGGGCGCGGGCGGCGAGCTGGGCGATCGAGATGCCGCCGGTCTGGTCGATGAACAGCGGGATCTTCTGCATCATTTGCGAGCAGGCGACGAGCTTTTCGAAATCGGCCTCGGTAATGTCACCGCGGCGGATCTTCGACGACGACACTTCGGTTTGTTCCGAGATGATACGGGTGGCGAGCTGTTCGGACGACATTTCCAACGAATAGAAGCCGACCACGCCGCCATTCTTCGCCTTGAACGAGCCGTCAGGCATCACCTCAGGCTCATAGGCCGCGGCGATGTTGTAGGCGATATTGGTAGCGAGCGAGGTCTTTCCCATGCCCGGCCGGCCGGCCAGGACGATCAGGTCGGATTTCTGCAACCCGCCCATCCTGGCGTCGAGCGCCATGATGCCGGTGGAAATGCCGGAAAGATTGCCATCACGTTCGAAGGCTGCCCCCGCCATGTCGATCGCCTGCGCCACGGCATCGGCAAAGGATTGGAAGCCGCCGTCATAGCGGCCGGTCTCTGCGAGTTCGAACAGCCGCCGTTCGGTATCCTCGATCTGCGTTTGCGGCGGCATGTCGAGCGGCGCGTCATAGGCGATGTTGACCATGTCTTCGCCGATGGTGATCAGCGAGCGGCGTAGCGCCAGATCATAGATCGCCCGGCCATAATCCTCGGCATTGATGATCGACACGGCGTCGGCCGCAAGCCGCGCCAGGTACTGTGCCACGGTCAGGTCGCCCACCTTGTCGTCGGCCGGCAGGAAGGTTTTGATGGTCACCGGATTGGCCGTCTTGCCCATGCGGATGATGTCGCCCGCCACCTCGAAGATGCGGCGGTGCAGCGGCTCATGCCAGTGGATCGGCTTCAAAAAATCCGACACCCGGTAGAAGGCGTCATTGTTGACCAGGATTGCGCCCAGAAGCGCCTGTTCCGCCTCGATATTGTTCGGCGCCTCGCGATAATGCGGCGCGGCCTCGGTATTGCTGATCGCGGCCAATCTGCGCGCTGCGTCCTTCATGTTCCTGCCCGTCATCATTTTGTCGTAAGCGCGATCCTATAGACCGGAGCGCCTCTAGATGCAGATGAATCTTGCCAATCCGTTAACTTGTGTCCGATGTCCACAGGAGTTCGGATTCGGTGGACAAGAAAATGAATCCTGCATCAAATCATTGACTGTGGCACCGACTCGAATAGAGAACAGATATAGAACAAAAAGGCCCGCACCGAAAGGTGCAGGCCGCGGCTAGACTGGATGTAAAATAGCCTATTCGGCTGCTTGTTGCGGGAATGTTGCCGCACCCACGCCCTGCTTCTGCTCGAGATTGCGCAGGCAGGCCTCTGCGGTCCCGATATAGTCGCGGGTCAGCGGAACGGCTTCCTGATCATGCGCAAGCTGGAACTGGAAGACCACCATGTTCTGCCAGCGGAAGGAACTTTCGGAGCCGGCGAGGTAGAATTCCCAGATGCGGCAGAATTTTTCGTCGTAGAGCTTCTTGGCCTCCTCGCGGCGGGCCATGAAGCGCTCGCGCCAGGCGCGCAGCGTCTCGGCATAGTGCAGGCGCAGCACTTCGACGTCGGTGATCTTGAGGCCCGAACGCTGGATGGACGGCATCACTTCCGACATTGCCGGGATATAGCCGCCAGGGAAAATATACTTCTCAATGAAGGCGTTCGTCGTCGAAGGCACATCAGTACGGCCGATCGTGTGCAGCAGCATCACGCCGTCCTTCTTGAGCAGATGCGCCGATTTGCGGAAATATTCGTCGTAGAACGGCCGGCCGACATGTTCGAACATGCCGACGGAGACAATACGGTCGAACTTTTCCTCGATATGCCGATAGTCCTGCAGTTCGAAGCGCAGCCGGTCGGCCATGCCGCTATCGGCGGCGCGCTGCTTGGCGATACCGAGCTGCTCGTCGGAAAGCGTCACGCCCTTGACCTTGGCGCCGAGGAAACGGGCGAGATAAAGCGCCATGCCGCCCCAGCCACAGCCGATGTCGAGCACGGAAAGGCCTGGCCTGCTCATCACCATCTTCGCCGCAATGTGACGCTTCTTGGCGAGCTGAGCCTGTTCGAGATCGGTGTCCGGCGTTTCGAAATAGGCGCAGGAATACTGACGGTCGGCGTCGAGGAAGAGGTCATAGAGCGCGCCGGTCAGATCATAATGGTGCTGCACGTTCTTGCGCGAGCGGGAAGCGATATTGTTCTCGGTGAAATGCCGAAGCTTGTAGCGAATCGTTTCGATCGCCTTCATCCACGACTTTTTCTCGTAGGTGCCGCCCGGGTTGCCGGCAAAAATCGTTTCGAGCAGGGAATAGACGTCACCCTGGATGATATCGACCATGCCCTCGGCATAGCAGTAGCCGAGATAGAATTCCGGATCCCAGAGCACGAGACGCTCGGCCTTGGTTGAATTGAAACGCAAATGAACCGGTTTGCCGCTGCCGTCGCCATGAGACTTGGTCTTGCCATTTGCATAGGTCACCTTGAGGCTGCCCTTGACAACGGCTTTGGCAATGAACCCGTCGAGAATCCCGTTGAACATTCGATCACCACGCACTTTGATGGCGGCTTCGCCGCCACGCAACGCTCGCGCGGTGGTTTCGGCCGACGTTACAAAACGTTAATGTTTGGTAAACTTATCAAAACGCAGCTAGTCGTCAACTATATTGAACGAACGTTTTATGTGGGCGAGGGGACAGTCGGCCAAAAAACGTCACATATGGTTAATTTCAAAAAAGAAGAACCTCCGGCTAGGCCGAAGGTTCCGTTCGAGAAGATCTTCAAATCGGTAAGATTAGAGCTCTTCGCCGTGTTCGAGCTGGTTCGGATCGAAGAAGTCTTCCGGCTTCAGCGCATCTTCGTCGACACCGTAGATGGCGTCAGCGGAGGTGAGGCTTTCGCCCTTGGCCTGGCGGACGGCTTCGTCGGCCGAACGGGCGACGTTGAGCGAAATCTCGATCTCGACTTCCGCATGCAGGTGCAGCGTGACCTTGTGCAGGCCGATTTCCTTGATCGGATGGTTGAGATCGACCTGGTTGCGGCCGATGTTGAAGCCTTCCGAGGCAAGCGTCTCGATGACGTCGCGAGCGGCAACCGATCCGTAGAGCTGGCCGGTTTCACCGGCCGAGCGGACGATGACGAAGCTCTTGCCTTCGAGCTTGTCGGCAACCGTCCGGGCTTCGCTTTTGCGCTCGAGATTGCGGGCTTCGAGCGTGGCGCGCTCGGCTTCGAAACGCTTCTTGTTGCCTTCGTTGGCGCGCAGCGCCTTGCCCATCGGCAGCAGGAAATTGCGGGCATAGCCGTCGCGCACCTTCACGGTCTCGCCCATCTGGCCGAGCTTGTTGACGCGTTCGAGGAGAATGACTTCCATTTTATGTTCCTTTCAGTTCGAATTGTTGGAGGTCTGGTTGGGTCTTGCCGGCGTCAGCGCGATGGCGCGACGCGGATTTGCGAGGCCGCCGGCGATCGCGATCACGACCGTCAGCGGCGGGAAAATCACGGTGACGAGATAGACGAGAATGAGCGCCGGCAGCGCCCAGGGTTTTTCACGCACCGCATTGTGGATGATGGCGAAGCCCGAAAGCAGATAGCCACCGGCCATGGCGCCGGCAAAGGAGGCGCCGATAATGGCGGCTTTGTCGCCGGCGAACATCAGCACGACGCCCGCGAGAAACACGACGATCGACAGCCGGTTCATCCTGAGGCTGGCGCGAATGTCCTCGCGCGGACGCACGCTGCGGCCGATTGCTGTCAGAATGCGCATGGCAAAGTAGAAGCCGGCAAACAACTGAACCATATTGCCGATCCCTTGTCCGAACGGCAGAAAGGTCTTGATCGCGACAATCAGTTGCGGCCTTAGATCCTGAGTGACGAGACTTGGATTGATCTCCGAAGCCATCTGGATCACCTGATCGGCCGCCAGCTCATAGGTCGCCGTTGTCTGTAGCATCAGCAAGAATATCGTTGCCAGCGCAACCAGCGTAGCACCGGCGAGCAGCATGTCGGAGAGCGGGTACCAAGCAAGCGAAGTCTCAGGCCCACCGATTTCTGCGGCGGGTCGCGCTAGGCTGGCAAGCTGGCTCATCACAGCCGCCGGCAGAAGTGTGATCAGGAGCACTAGCGCGAAAAGTGGCGAAGACGTCAACGCGCCCAGGGCGAGCGCCACGGTCACGACCGCAACGATGCCTGCCACCCGACCGAAGCCGAGGCCGGCGATGAAGAGAAGCGTAATGGCTACAAGCTGGGGAACGATTTGCACGTAGACGGACACAGCCATCAATATGGCTGCGGCCAAGCCGGCAACAATGCCGATCAGGATCGGGTTGGCAGTCGGTTTCATCGTTCTCGCTGTCCTGTTCATTCAAGCGAATGAAGCAGTTAGGGGTTTGTCCTGAATTGAGATCTCAGGTCCCCAACATGGGATTTAGGTTTTCCGATCCGCGCCCATCGCGGAAGGGAGGAGGAAGGCGAAGCCGCCTTCCCGTGAGTCAGGCTGCGACAGTTGCCGCAGAGTCATGCCGTAGCGATTGCTTAGGCGACGACGTAGGGCAGAAGGCCCAGGAAGCGGGCGCGTTTGATGGCCTGGGCCAGTTCGCGCTGCTTCTTCTGCGACACCGCAGTGATGCGGGACGGGACGATCTTGCCACGCTCGGAAATGTAGCGCGACAGCAGCTTGACGTCCTTGTAGTCGATCCGCGGCGCATTGGCACCCGAGAACGGGCAGGTCTTGCGGCGACGATGGAACGGACGGCGGGCCGGTGAGGAAGAGGAAGTATCAGCCATGGTGAGATCTCCTTAGTTGTCGCGCGGACGGAAGGGACGGTCGCCATCGCGGCGCGGCGGACGATCGCCATCGTCACGGCGCGGCGGACGATCGCCACGCGGAGAGAACGGACGGTCGCCATCTTCGCGGCGCGGACGGTCGTCGCGATCGCGCTTCTGCATCATGGCGGACGGGCCTTCTTCATGGGCTTCGACCTTGATGCTCATGAAGCGCAGGATGTCTTCGTTATAGCGCTGCTGGCGCTCGATTTCCTGCACGGCGCCGGCCGGGGCGTCGATGTCCATCAGCACGTAGAAGGCCTTGCGGTTCTTCTTGATGCGGTAGGTGAGGGACTTGAGGCCCCAGTTCTCGATACGGCCGACCTTGCCGCCGGCAGCTTCCACGACGCCTTTGTAGGTTTCGACGAGCGCGTCGACCTGCGTGGCGGCAATGTCCTGCCGGGCAAGGAAAATATGTTCATAGAGAGCCATGAAACTCTTTGCCTTTCTTGCGTTTCATCAATCCCACCCGGTTTGGCGCCAAGCCTCAACGACTGTTCTCAGGTTGCGGCGCGAACCGCGGTGCAAGAAAAGCGTTTTTTCGGTACGGTCGAGAGCGGAGACACGGGAAGCCGGAACCCTGTGGTTCCAAACGGTTTCGTCGCCAAAACCGGCCTTCCGTACAGCCACCAGCCAAATGACCGGATGTTTGATGTGGCGGGCTTATACAGACAAATGCGGCAAAAGCAAGGGGTACCTCAATAGCCGCATTATCTTAAGGCTTAGCTGCAAGGCACGTCGCCGCTATCTTGTAGGCGTGCAATGTCTTCCCTTCATAGTTGCCGCTTTCCGGGTTCCACGCCGCCAGCACCTGTGGCTGCGAGCTGCCACAGGTGGGCGGCCTAGGCGTAACGAGCAACACGTCGCCCGTCGAACCGGCAGGCAGGGCGAGCTCCTGCTCATAATAATTCTTCGGTAAACCTTGAGGAGGCGTTGCGTAGAGCCGGAACGACCGATCGCGCAGCGTATAGAAGAGATCGGCGGCGATATCGCGATTGTCCGTGACGATCGTGTTGAGCCCAGCCTGCTTCGCCAGATCACCCGCCTTGCGGCTGACGTCGGAGCGGCCGAGGAAACGCTCCAGCGCTTCCCTGCCATTCGGCAGGACGAGATCATGAGCAAAGATCGTGGCGACCGGAAACAGCACCGAGACGATCCCGCCGATTGCCAGCGAAATCGGCAGCCCTCGCGGCCATTTGCGATCGAGCAGCCAGACGGCCAGGATCGTGCCGGCGACGTAAGCCGTCACTGCCCAGTTGGCATAGGCCTTGGCGATCAGCGCCTGTAGTGTGATCAGGAGCACGACGGGGACGGAGAGCCAGACCAGCATGTTTTCACGCGGCTCGTTCTCGTGTTTGGCCATGCGCCAGCAGGCCCAGAGCATGGCGAAGAAGATGATCGGCCCGACCACGCCGAACTGTGCCAAGAAAAATCCGACACCGCCGCCGATATGGACGCCGAGGCTGTTCCAATGGGCAATGTCCTGCGTGTGGCGAACGGTCGTGTTGTTGTGGCTGAGATTCCACCAGAGATTTGGTGCGGCAACGATGGCGGAGACGATAACGGCGATTGCCAGATCGCGCCAGCCGATCCGCGCCTCCTTGATCAGGATGAACGCGACAATGCCGCCCGGCACGAGGAACAGGATCGCATATTTCGCCAGAAAAGCACAGCCGAACGCCGCCCCCAGCAGGATCGCCAGGCCGACCGAGCGCCTCTCCGTCAATCCGAAATAGGCCCAGAGCGCGATGGCGATGAACAACAACAGGATATCGTCGGTGGAAAAGAAAACCGAAGACAGTGCCACGGCCGGCGCGGTGACGAAGATGACGCCCGTCCATCTGGCAATCGCAGGACTGACGAAACGCCGCGCCGTCGCCATCAGCACCAGCGCGGTCGCGGCGTGGAAGAGCGGGCCGGAAATGCGGATCCAAAAAATGTCGTTCGATCCGGCCGCTGCCGTCACCGCCCGGATCACCCAGGCGATCATCGGCGGCTTGGAATAATAGCCGAGATCGAGATGCTGCGACCAAAGCCAGTATTGTGCTTCGTCGACGAACAGATCCGTCGCATCGAACCTGAGGAGGACGATGCGCCAGAGCGTGATGGCGAGAATGATGAGAAGGCCGGACCGGGCAGACATCGGGAGGTTCCGCGAGATTAGGATGCGCGGACCCGATACATGAATGCGGTGGCTATGCCAACCGGCCCGTGTCTCAGGATGCGATATCGAGTTCGCCGGCCGGCTCGCGTCGACTTGCGACCTTCACCCGCGACTTGACCGGCTTGCCCGCGCGCAACGGAATTTCAGCCACCGTGCCGTCAGGAAACTCGGCGACGATCTTGCATGTGCCGCCGAGGCCGGTGACATAGCGGTCGAGTGTTTTGATCTGCACGGTCTCGATGTTGTTCTCGATCCGCGACAGCTCCGCCTGCTTAATGCCCGTCTTCTCGGCGAGTGATTTCTGCGTAACGTCCAGCGCTTTGCGAACTTCGGCGAGATGCATCTGCTCCATGATCGTCCGAGCGCCGTCCTCAATTTCGCGCCTGCGAGCCTCGGGCAGCGCAGCAATGCGCTCAGAAAATAGCTTGAAGTCAGATTCCTTATATCGCGTCATCTACCTCATCGTCCTCTCCAACCAATCCACAAATCGCCGGTCTGCTATCCGGATGAGGTTCTGATAAAACCTCTTCTGATCGATACCCTGCTTATTGCCGCCGACCAGAATGATTGCCTGCCTTTCGGGATCGAAAGCGAAGGCGAAGCGCCAAACACCCTCGTGCGAGAAGCGGATTTCTTTCATATTGCTATGCTTCGAGCCTTCCAACGTATCCACATAGGGTCTTCCGAGACCGGGGCCCTTCTCAGCAAGGACAGTTATGACCTCGAACAGTTTGTCGGCCACACCGTCATCAAGCACTTCAAGCTCCTTGGATAACTCTGGGTGTTCTCGAACGATCCATCTCACAAAATATAGGCCCTATCGGATATCTCTACAAGCCGTTATGTTGTCAATAGCCTCCCGTCGTACCACACGTCTTCATAGCCGTCAGCAATCAGGAAACGCCAGCCGGGTGGCAGTGCGAAATATCGCTCAACGGAAGGGAGCCAGTCGGGAATATGCGCGATATGGAGTGGCTTGAAACCATCGTCTTCAGTTGGAAAATCTTCTGACGCCCAGATGTACCAGCCATTCGTTCCGTTTTCAGCCGGATGCCTCAGGCCGTTCAGGGGCGGAACACCGCTGCGAACGTTGTCGCTAACGCCCACCGTTGAGCCTACGACCGGAAAATCTGGCTCAACGCTGAATCTTTTGCAAACAGCTCTCTGTTCATCCCGCATCGTCATCAGATGGCCATCGGATATTGCCGGATCACCGCCTTGATCTCCTTCATCAGTTCCGGTCCGATCTCCGCATCCTTGGCCGAAATCGCCGTTCTCAGCTGATTCATACTGGTCGCCCCGACAATCACCGCAGTCATGAATGGCCGCGTCCGCGCCCAGGCGAGCGCCATCACCGGCAAGTCGATCTGATGTCGGCGGGCGATCTCGCGATAAGCGAGCACGGCCGGCTCCTGCAGCGGCTGCAGGCGGCCGGCGAGGTCGCCGTTGATGGACGCGCGCGAGCCCGGCGGCTTGATGCCGCCAATATATTTGCCCGTCAGAATACCGGCTGCGAGCGGCGAATAGGCGAGCAACCCGATATCCTCGTGATGCGAGAGCTCGGCGAAGTCGAGATCATGCGGCCGGTAGAGCAGGTTATATTCGTTCTGCACCGAGGCGATGCGCGGCAGACCCAGCTCGTCCGACAATTTCAGGAACTGCATGGCGCCCCAGGCCGTTTCGTTCGACAGCCCGATGGCCCGGATCTTGCCGGCCTTCACCGCCTCGCCGAGCGCTTCCAGGCATTCGCGAAAATTGGCGACGATCTCGGCCTTCGGCGGATGCTTTTCCGGATGATAGTTCCAGCCCTGGCGAAAGTGGTAATGGCCGCGATTGGGCCAGTGGATCTGGTAGAGGTCGATATGATCCGTCTGCAAACGCCCAAGGCTGAGATCGAGCGCCCTGCGGACTTCGTTGCCGTCGAGCGGTACGCCACCGCGAATATGCGGCCGGCCGGGGCCGCTGGCCTTGGTGGCGAGGATGATCTTGTCGCGATTCCTCCGCGCCTTCATCCAGTTGCCGATATAGATCTCGGTCGAGCCCTGGTTCTCTTCTGTCGCAGGCGTTGTCGGATAAAGTTCAGCCGTGTCGATGAAGTTGATGCCCTGATCCACGGCATAGTCCATTTGCTCGAACGCTTCCGCTTCGCTGTTCTGACTGCCCCAGCTCATCGTGCCCAGGCAGATTTCGGAGACAAGCATGCCGGTGCGGCCAAGCGGATTGAATTTCATGGGAAAATCCTTGCAGTGCGGGAAACGGCGGCACTCTATGCCGATTTTGTTGCAGCGCAAGAGCGTCTACTGCGGCTTTCCGCCGGAAAACCCGTGGCTTTCAGCGGCCCGCGCTTGACAGGCTGGGCGATTGTGTGAATGGAGAGCAAAAACCTTGAGGGAGACATTCATGGCGGTTGCGTTCACTTTTCCCGGCCAGGGCAGCCAGGCTGTCGGCATGGGCAAGGATCTTGCCGATACCTATGCCGAAGCGCGCGCGGTGTTCGAGGAAGTGAATGACGCGCTGGGCGAAAAGCTCACCGACACGATATGGAATGGCCCCGAGGAAACGCTGACGCTGACCGCCAATGCGCAACCGGCGCTGATGGCCGTGTCGATCGCGGCGATCCGCGTGCTCGAAACGCGCGGCCTGAACCTCAAGGACAAAGTCTCTTACGTCGCCGGCCATTCGCTGGGTGAATATTCGGCGCTCTGCGCGGCCGGCAGCCTCTCGCTCTCCGATACTGCGCGCCTCCTGCGCATCCGCGGCAATGCCATGCAGGCGGCCGTGCCGCCGGGCAAGGGCGGCATGGCGGCGATCCTTGGCCTCGACCACGCCGGTGTCGAAGATGCTTGTGCCGGTGCGTCGACCGCCGAAGGCAGCTGTCAGATCGCCAATGACAATGGCGGTGGCCAGATCGTCATTTCGGGTGAAAAGGCAGCGGTCGACCGCGCCTGCGCATTGGCGACGGACAGGGGCGCCAAGCGGGCTATCCTGCTGCCGGTTTCCGCACCATTCCATTCGACACTGATGGCGCCGGCGGCCGAAGCGATGCGCGAAGCACTGTCACATGTCGGCGTCAAGAATCCCGTCGTGCCGCTGATCGCCAATGTCCGTGCCGCACCTGTGACGGACGCGGCCGAAATCGTATCGCTGCTCGTCGAGCAGGTCACGGGCCAGGTGCGCTGGCGCGAGACGGTGGAATGGTTCGCCAGCAACAGCGTCACAGCGCTCTACGAGATCGGCGCCGGCAAGGTTCTGACGGGCCTAGCGCGCCGTATCGACAAAAACGTCACCGGTATTGCGGTCAATGGCTCCGCCGATATCGACGCCGCGCTGGCTACATTGAATGCATGACATCCCACCGATGGATTTGATCAAGACAAGGATATGAGCATGTTTGATCTGACCGGCCGCAAGGCACTTGTCACAGGTGCTTCCGGAGGCATCGGCGAGGAGATCGCCCGCGCTTTGCATAAGCAGGGCGCTACGGTCGGCCTGCATGGCACGCGCCGCGAGAAGCTCGACGCGCTTGCCGCCGAGCTTGGTGACCGTACTTATGTCTTCACGGCCGACATAACCGATCGCGCCGCGCTCAAGACGCTGGCGCAGGATGTCGAAAGCACGCTGGGCGGCGTCGATATCCTGGTCAACAATGCCGGCATCACCCGCGACGGTCTGATGATGCGCATGAGCGACGAGGACTGGGACGCGGTCATCAACATCAATCTCAATGCCGCCTTCCTGCTGACGCGCGAATTCGTCTCGCCGATGCTCAAGCGCCGCTATGGCCGCATCGTCAACATCTCCTCGGTGGTCGGCACGACGGGCAATGCGGGTCAGGCCAATTACGTCGCTTCCAAGGCCGGCATGGAAGGCTTTACCAAGGCGCTCGCCGCCGAAGTCGCCACCCGCAACATAACCGCCAATTGCGTTTCCCCCGGCTTCATCGAATCGGCAATGACGGAGAAGCTCAACGACAAGCAACGCGAAGGCCTGCTGGTGAAGATTCCTGCCAAACGCATGGGAACGGCGTCGGAAGTCGCCGCGGCGGTCGCCTTCCTCGCCTCGTCGGAGGCGTCCTACATCACGGGGCTTACGCTGCATGTAAACGGCGGCATGGCCATGCTTTGACGATTTGCGGTTGGTTTCGGGGGGGTCTGTATGCCCTCGGGCCAGCCGCGAAAACCATGGGCCGAACCCGTTGGAATTCGGTGTTGAACACCCGGGAACGGCTCATTTTCTGGCTTTGCGTGGGCAATAAACCATGTTAAGCCGCAAGTGACTGAGAGCAGTCGTTTGCTCGCCTGATGCATGATTAAAATCGGTTTAGACTGGATTTTGGCATTGGCAGGCGATAAACGGAACCGCCGCTGGCTCGCCTCAGGGGGGAAGCGGTCAAATATAACGGTAGCGCCATCAGGGCGCCATGAAGGACGAAGGTCGAGGAACCTGCTATGAGCGATGTCGCAGAACGCGTGAAGAAGATTGTCATTGACCACCTCGGCGTTGAAGCCGACAAGGTGACCGAGAGCGCCAGCTTTATCGATGATCTGGGTGCGGATTCTCTTGACACCGTCGAACTCGTCATGGCCTTCGAAGAAGAATTCGGCGTGGAGATTCCGGACGATGCCGCCGACTCCATTCTCACTGTCGGCGATGCGGTGAAGTTCATCGAAAAGGCCCAAGCCTGATCTTGACGTATCCATTGCAGCCGGGCGGGAAACGATCCCGTCCGGCTGTTCTCTAACTGCGAACTGCATAACTACGACTGCACGGTAGAATGCGTAAGGGTGGAGGTGGGCCATGAGACGTGTTGTCATCACGGGCATTGGCATGGTGACCCCGCTTGGCTGTGGCGCGGAAGTCACCTGGGCGAATTTGCTGGCGAGCAAGAACGGCGCCCGCAGAGTGACGGAGTTCGAGGTCGAAGACCTGCCGGCCAAGATCGCCTGCCGGATTCCGTTCGGCGACGGCAGCAACGGCACATATAATCCCGACGACTGGATGGAACCCAAAGAGCAGCGCAAGGTCGATGCCTTCATCGTCTATGCGATGGCAGCGGCCACCATGGCGCTCGGCGACGCCGATTGGCATCCGCAAACCGATGAGGATCAGATCGCCACCGGCGTGCTGATCGGCTCCGGCATCGGCGGCATCGAAGGCATTGTCGACGCCGGCTATACATTGCGTGACAAGGGGCCGCGGCGCGTGTCGCCCTTCTTCATCCCAGGCCGTCTGATCAATCTCGCTTCCGGCCAGGTGTCGATCCGCCACAAGTTGCGCGGACCCAACCATGCCGTCGTCACGGCCTGTTCGACCGGCGCGCATGCAATCGGTGACGCCTCACGCCTCATCGGGCTGGGCGATGCCGATGTGATGGTCGCAGGTGGCACGGAATCGCCGGTCAGCCGCATCTCGCTAGCAGGTTTTGCTGCCTGCAAGGCGCTGTCGACCGATTTCAACGACGAACCCCAGCGCGCTTCGCGTCCCTATGACAGGGACCGCGACGGCTTTGTCATGGGCGAGGGCGCCGGTGTCGTCGTGCTCGAAGAACTCGAACACGCCAAGGCGCGCGGCGCCAAGATTTATGCCGAGGTGGTCGGCTATGGCCTCTCGGGTGATGCCTATCACATCACGGCGCCATCGGAGAACGGCGAGGGCGCGGAGCGCTGCATGCGCATGGCGCTGAAACGCGCCGGTCTCGAAGCGTCCGATATCGATTATATCAACGCCCACGGCACGTCGACCATGGCCGACACGATCGAGCTTGGTGCCGTCGAACGGCTGCTCGGCAACCATGCCGCCAATGTATCGATGTCCTCGACCAAATCCGCCACCGGTCACCTTCTGGGCGCGGCTGGCGCGATCGAGGCAATCTTTGCCACGCTTGCGATCCGTGACAATGCCGTGCCGCCGACGCTCAACCTCGATAATCCGGAAGTTGAGACGCCGATCGATCTGGTTCCGAAGGTGGCGCGCAAGCGCAAAGTCGATGTGGCGCTGTCGAATTCCTTTGGTTTCGGCGGCACCAATGCGTCATTGGTGTTGAAACGTTATGTGAATTGATGATGATCGGCCGCGGGATTGGACCCGCGGCCTCTTCCAGTTTCTGCCGCAATGCGATTTTATGACGCGCGGTAAGAATTCGATATTTGAGGGTTTCCGTGACCGATCCAAACCAAGCCAATGATGGTCAGTTCGGGCGCGCTGCCGGCGAAAATGGCCGGTTGTTGCCGAAATCTCCACGGGAAGCCTTGAGACCGGAAAGGGTGCCGTCGCCGCCGCGTCGTTCGCGCGAGGCCCGCAGCCAATTGGTCATTTTCCTGAATTTCGTCATGAGCATGGTGACGCTGGTGACGATCGGCGCCGTGGCGCTCGTCTACTACGCCTTCCATGAATACCAGGCGCCGGGGCCGCTCGACGCCGATACGACCTTCATGGTCCGCGAGGGCGCCGGCATCAAGGAGATCGGTACCGGCCTTGAACGCAAGGGCATTGTCAGCCAGGCACGGATCTTCAACGGTGTCAGCCAGTTTCTGCTGGATAACAGGGCGCTCAGGCATGGCGAATATGAGATCAAGGCGCATGCCTCGATGCTCGATATCATGGAACTCTTGAAGTCCGGCAAGTCGATCCAATATGCCGTGACCCTGCCCGAAGGCCTGACGGTCAAGCAGATGTTCAAGAAGATCGCGGATGATCCGGTGCTCGAGGGTGACCTGCCGGTCGATCTGCCGCCGGAAGGCAGCCTCTTCCCGGATACCTACAAGTTCACGCGCGGCTATCGGCGCGCTGCGATCGTCGAACAGATGAAGGCCGCACAGGCGAAAATCCTCGACGAGGTCTGGGCCAAGCGTGACAAGGACCTGCCGATCGAAACGAAGGAAGACCTGCTGATCCTCGCCTCGATCGTCGAGAAGGAAACCGGCAAGGCCGACGAGCGGCCGCAGGTCGCCTCCGTGTTCCTCAACCGTCTCAAGAAGGGCATGCGCCTGCAATCCGATCCGACGATCATCTACGGGCTCTATGGCGGCGACGGCAAACCCGTCGACGCGGCGATCCTGAAATCGGAGATCAGCAAGGAGACGCCCTACAACACCTATGTGATCAAGGGCCTGCCGCCGACACCGATAGCCAATCCTGGCCGCGCAGCGCTTGAAGCCGTCGCCAACCCCTCGCATACCACCTACCTCTACTTCGTCGCCGACGGTACGGGCGGGCACGTTTTCGCCTCGACGCTCGAGGAACACAATGAGAACGTCAAGCGTTACCGAAAAATGAAGGCCGACGACGGTTCCACGACCGACGACAACAGCACCGACACCGATACCGAGACACCTCAGAATTAGCGGCCTGATCAGGCGCGCCGGAGACAGGAAAGCATGGCACTACAGTCCATGACCGGATTTGCCCGGTTGGACGGCCAAAGCGGCCGTTATCAATGGGCTTGGGAATTGCGTTCGGTCAATGGCAAGGGGCTGGATATCCGGCTCAGGCTTCCGGGCGGCTTCGAGCGATTGGAAGTCGAGGCAAGGCGGATCATCGGCCAGCATTTCGCCCGTGGCAATATCCAGGCGACCCTGAATATACAGACCGGCGAGGCGCGCGTGCAGGCCGAGATCAATCAGGCCGCGCTCGACGCGGTTCTGGGGCTGCGCGAGAAGCTCGCAGGCGCGATCGACCCCGCACCGGTCCGCCTGGACACATTGCTCAACCTGCGCGGTATCGTCGACTTCCGTGACGTCGATGACGATCCGGCAGCGACCGAAGCGCTTGATCAGGAAATCATGCGGGGCCTCGAAACCGTGGCGGCGGCAATGCGCCGGATGCGCGAGGCGGAAGGCATGGCACTCGACGCCGTGCTTCGCTCGCAGGTCGATGCGATCGAGCGGCTGACCGCGATCGTCGAAAAAGATCCGTCGCGTTCGCCGGCCGAAATCCGCGCCCGGCTTGCCGCACAGGTCGCCTCGCTGATGGACATTGTGTCCGGCCTCGACCAAGACCGGTTGCACACTGAAGTTGCGTTGCTCGCCACCCGCGCCGATATCCGCGAAGAGATCGACCGGCTGACGGCGCATGTGGTCGCGGCGCGGGAGTTGTTGGCCAAGGGCGGGCCGGTCGGCCGCAAGCTCGATTTCCTGGCGCAAGAATTCAATCGCGAATCGAACACGATCTGTTCTAAATCCAACAGTGCAGCGGTCACCGCGGCAGGCATTGAATTGAAAGTGGTGATCGACCAGTTTCGGGAACAGGTCCAAAATCTGGAATAGGGCCAAAATCTGGAGTAGGGGATGGGCAAACCGCAGGGGAACGCCGTGACGATTGCGCGTCGCGGCCTGATGCTGGTCATTTCATCGCCATCCGGCGCCGGCAAATCGACAATTGCTCGCAATATCCTCGAAGCCGACCAGTCCATGCGGCTGTCGGTGAGCGTCACCACCCGCCAGAGGCGGCCGAGCGAGATCGAGGGCGTGCATTACCATTTTGTCTCGCTCAAGGAGTTCGAGCGCCTGCGGTCGAGCGATTCCCTGCTCGAATGGGCCGAGGTGCACGGCAATTTCTATGGCACGCCGCGCGAGCCGGCGGAGAACGCCATGGCGGCCGGCGAAGACATGTTGTTCGACATCGACTGGCAGGGCGCGCAGCAATTGCAGGAAAAAATGCCGGCAGATGTCGTCTCGGTCTTCATCCTGCCGCCGACCATGGCGGAACTGCAGGCCCGCCTCAACCGCCGCGCCGAAGATTCGGCCGCGGTGATCGCCACGCGGCTTACCAATGCCCGCGCCGAGATCGCCCATTGGCGGGAATATGACTATGTGGTGGTCAACGACGACCTCAACCGCGCCTTTGGCGCCGTCCGCGCCATCGTCGAGGCTGAACGCCTCAGGCGCGACCGGCGGTATGGGCTGTTCGATTTTGTCAATACGTTGATGGAATAAGCGAATAGTTATTTGCGAATAGCGAATAGACGGGCAGCGCCAGCTATTCGCTATTCGCTATTCGCTATTCGCTTTCGAAACCTCCATAGCAATCTTTTAGGATTTCCAAAGCGACCTTAAGAAGCATTTAGGATGCGTCGTCGCTGCGCTCCGCCTAGAAGCCTCCTCGATCCGGAACACTCCGCTCATCCGGCAACTCCAATCGAGGAACCAGAAAATGCCCCATATTTCTCCGCTCGATACCCCCGATCTCAACGGCCGTTGGGATATCTATGGCTCGATCCACAAGGGCCTGCGCAAGGCGCAACTCGAAATGCTGATGCGCATTGGCAGCAGCGATTTCGGCAATCCCGAAACCGTTGCTTCCATTCTCGCCGACATGCGGCTGGTCATGATGCTCGGCGCCTCGCATCTCAAGCATGAGAACGACCATATCCATCGCGCCATGGAGGCCAAGGCGCAGGCAGAGGTGGATCGTCTCGAGGATCAGCACGACAGCCATGAGCGCGACTTCGCCGAGCTCGAAGAACTGCTGAGCGTGATCGAGACTGCAGACAACCGGGCGCGCAAGGCGCTCGGTCGCCGGCTCTATCTCGGCTTCAGCGCCTTCATCGCCCACGACCTCGAACACATGCACGAGGAAGAGACCGTCGCCAACCCGACGCTGCATTCGATGTTTACCGACACGGAACTCGAAGACATCGAGATGCAGATCGTTGCGACACTAACGCCGGAAAAGGCGATTGCCTATATGCGGCTGATGATCCCCGCCTCCAATCCCGACGAGCGAGCCAATCTGCTCGGCGGCATGAAGGCCGCCGCCCCGCCGGAAGCTTTCAGCGCAGTGATCGATCTCGCTGCCCGACCGACTCTGAGTGCTGCTGAATTCGCCGAGCTTTCGCGCCGCATCGGACTGGATGGGTAAGCCATGGCCATTTGCAATCCCCATCGCTGCCCCAACAGGGACAACTGTCCAAGGTTGGTGCTCAGCCGAGCTTTCGGCGACCTGATACCTCCATCGATACCGGAAAAGCCGCAAGGCTGCCCAGTCGCCCTTCTTCCACGTCCGACCTGCGTGACAGTCTCGGCGGGTGTCGAATGGCTCGGTTCCGTGGTCCGCTAGAGCAGCTGGCGGCTGAAATCATGCGCCTGTCAGGACTTCTGTATCACGGCTTGTCTGCGACCGGGCAAGGTCATCGCCGCGACACCGGCGATGACACAGGCAAGGCCGATCCAGGCGGTTTGCGAAACGGTCTCTCCGAGGAGCACCACGCCGATGCCAACCCCGATCGGCACGCGAAGATAGGCCTGTGAAGTGGTGCCGACCGAGCCGAGCGTCTGTATCAGCCGGAAGAAAATCGCGAATGCGAGCGCGGTCGAGAAGACCGACAGACCGAGCAAGGCAAGCAGAGAATCCGTCGACGGCGACAATGTCCATGGCCTATCGACAAGCAGGCTGACGGGCACCAGGATGATCGCGCCGGAGATCATCGACCCTGCGGCCGGCATCATCGGATCGAGGCCTTTGAAGTTCTTGCCGAATATCGCGGCACCACCATAGGCGAGGCTGGCAAGAAGAATCGCCAGCTGCGACCAGAGATCGCGCCCGACGCCTTCGAGCGCTTCCACGCCGATGATGAGGCAGATGCCGGTCAAGCCGGCTGCGACGCCGAACATCTTGCGCCCGGTCACTGGTTCATGTCGGGTGATCAACACGGTCAGCAGGAAGGTGAAGATCGGCGTGGTCGAATTCAGGATCGTGGCAAGGCCGGCATCGACCGTCTGTTCCGCCCATGCGATCAGTGTGAAGGGGACGACGCTGTTGAGGCAGGCCTGCAGCAGAAAACGCCGCCAGACAGCCGGATCGCGCGGCAATGCAAGGCCTCTGAGCCGCAGCATGCCGATCAGGATCGAGCCGGCAATCAGCGTACGCGCGGCAATGAAGGTCACCGGCGGAATGGCTTCGACGCCGATCTTGATGAACGTGTAGGAGGCGCCCCACAGCGTCGAGAGCGTCAGCAGGAGTACGAGGTCTCCGGTCATGGAAGACTTGAGGGGCTTCATTTCGACTCGCATCGGGATTGCGCCAGAACGCTTCTATACGAAAACCAGCATCGATGCTGTGTCCGTCAGCTCAGGAGATTTGCGATCCGGCAAAATTCCGCGACGGTCAGCGTTTCGGCCCGTCGTGCCGGGTCGATGTCGGCACGCTGCAGCAGAGGTTCGCCGCCCAACGGTTTGAGGCTCTGCCTGAGCATCTTGCGGCGCTGGCCGAAAGCGGCGGCCGTCACGCGCTCCAGCTTGGCGAGATCACAGGGCAGGGGATTGGCACGCGGCTCGAGATGCACCACCGTCGAGGTTACCTTCGGCGGCGGCGTAAACGCCTGCGGCGACAGGTCGAACATCATCTCGGCATGCGTCAGCCAGCCGCAGAGCACGCCGAGCCGGCCGTAATGGTCGTCATCTGCCTGAGCGACGATCCGTTCGCCGACCTCTTTCTGGAACATCAGCGTCAGCGATTGCCAGAACGGCGGCCACGGCACCGTCAGCCAGTTCACCAGCAATTGCGTGCCGATATTGTATGGCAGATTGGCGACGATCTTCAGCGGCTCGCCATCGCGCTTGAACTGCGAAAGGTCAATGTCCAGCGCATCGCCTTCGATCACCGTCAGCCGGCCGGGATAATGCACGCCGACTTCCGCCAGAGCCGGCACGGCGCGGCGGTCACGCTCGATGGCGACGACATGCTTGGCGCCGAGCGCCAAAAGCGCTCGCGTCAGCCCGCCGGGGCCAGGACCGATCTCGACCACCGTCGCGTCGTCGATCTTGCCCGCCGTGCGCGCGACTTTCTGGGTGATATTGAGATCTAGCAGGAAATTCTGGCCGAGCGATTTCAGTGCGTCCAGGCCATGTTTGGCGATGACCTCGCGCAGCGGCGGCAGGCCGTCAAGCGCGGGCATCGGCGGAACTCTTCTCGGCCATGTCGGCCGCCATCTTCAGCGCAGCGATCAGGCTCGATGGCCTCGCCTTGCCGGTGCCGGCGAGCGAGAAGGCGGTGCCGTGGTCGGGCGAGGTGCGAATGAAGGGCAGACCGAGCGTGACGTTGACCGCATCGTCGAAGCCCAGCGCCTTGGCGGGGATCAGCGCCTGGTCATGATACATGCAGATCGCCACGTCGTAGGTTGCACGCGCCGTCGCATGGAACATGGTGTCCGCCGGCAGTGGCCCGACCACGTCGATGCCGTCGGCGCGTAGCCGCGCGATCGCCGGCGCCACGACGGCGTCGTCCTCGAGACCGAGCGCACCGTTCTCGCCGGCATGCGGATTGAGGCCGGAGACGGCGAGCCGCGGTGCTGAAAGCCCGAAGCGTGCCCTCATATCATGGGCGACGATGCGGCCGGTCTGGTAGATCAGGTCCTCGGTCAGCGCCGACGGCACGTCCTTGAGCGGAATATGGATGGTGACCGGCACGGTGCGGAGCGCGGGGCCGGCAATCATCATCACCGGAATGACGTTGCGACCGAACGCCCTGGCACCGAGATCGGCGAGGAATTCGGTATGGCCCGGAAAGCGGAAACCCGATTGGTAGAGGACGGACTTGGCAATCGGATTGGTCACCACCGCGGAGGCCTGGCCAGAAATTGTCAGTTCCACAGCGGTTTCGATCGCGCGGATCGTGCCTGTCGCCGTCGCAGGATCGGGGCTGCCGGCGCCAACCGGCGCACCGGCGGCGACAGGAAGGCAAGGCAGGGCTTGGTCGAAAGCCGCACTGGCGCTGTCGGTCTCCTCAATCGGTATTTCCAGACCGAGGCGTGCTGCGCGGGCGCGTAACACGTTCGGATCGCCGATATAGAGGAATGGTGGCACACCGTGATCACGGCGCAATGCCCAGGCCAGGAGTGTGATATCTGGCCCTATACCGGCGGGGTCTCCCTGCGACAAGGCCAGCAATGCACCATCGCCTCTGCCCATGGTCAGCGCATGATAATCGTGGCGTTCTTACGCAGCTCGTCGACATATTTCTTGCTGTCCGGATCCCCCGTTTCCTTTTCAGCGGTCTGAAGGTCCTTGGCCTCGTACATCACCTGGGCGGCGAAATCGTCCGATACTTCCCTCTTCTTGCAGACCGCCAGATATTCGATGCCCTTGTCCGTCACCTTCACCGATGTGGTGCCGCCGAGCGGCACCTTGATGACGTCGTCCTTCCAGGCATCGGGCAGTTGCGGCTCAAGGATGCGGCCGATATCGCGGATGGAGACATCGAGATAGCCGGCGGCGAAGGCTTTGGCCTGAGCACAGCCCGGATATTTTTTCCGTGACGCTTCCGCCTCTGCTTTGCGCTTGGCCTCGATCTTGCCGCGCTTGGATTCAGGCACGACGAAAATCACCTGCTGCAGGAAATACTCGTTCGTCTTCGGCTTCTGGCCGTTGTCCTGTTTCAGCCGGGCGATGAACTGAGACTGGGTCATGCGGTTGCCGTTCGAGCCGAAGCGGTTCTGGACCGTACGCGGCCAGCTCATCTGCACGCCGACATAGCCCTTGAAATGCGCGACTCCGATGCCTGCCTTGTCGAGAATCATCGACAACTGGGCCTCGGTCATCTTGTTGTTCTTGGCGAAACGTCCGAAGGCGGCATCGACTTCGTCGGTGCTGACCGACGTGCCGGTGCGGATGATCTCAGTGCGCATCAGCACTTCGTTAACCATTTCATCGACAGCCAGCTTCGGCAGATTGCCTTTCGTCCGGCGGAGTTTGAGGAAATTAATGCGCTTGGCGACGTCGCTGTTGGTGATGACGATGCCGTTGACGATTGCCTTGATCTGGTCGCCGCTGCCAGCTGCCACCGACATGCGCGGCAGGGCCAGCGAAGCGAGAAGCAGGCAGAGTGCACCGACGATCAGCAGGTGCAGTTTGGCCGGTTTCGCAAGCATCGTCATCCCTTCAAAGTCCGGATTGTGGGCGCAATACGCCTTTTGCTGCTGGAATTGCACATTCCTTGCGGCAAAACAATGTCATTGCTGCGCATTGTTGATGGCGGACATGCCCGGCAGGTAATCGAGAGCCACCGTGCCGGGCAAAGCCGGATCGCCGACATTGACGTCGCCCAATGTGCGGAAGGAAAGCCTGGCGCCGATTTGCCAGTCATTGGCTGTTGTATCGGCGATGTCCTTCGTCTGGCTGAAGCCTATCGCAAAGACGGTGCAACTGTCGTCATAACCTATGCCAAAACCGCGGCGGCTCATGATATTCTTGTCCAGGTCCCAAGTCATGGAACTATAGACCGTCCAATTGTCCTTGATCTTGATGCTGCTGGTAGACTGGATTTCGTCACTGTCAGTTGGATAGCCGTAAAGCGGTTGCGCCGCGATGCGCGAATAGGTGAGTTCGGCCTGTACCCGCTTGCCGTTGAAACCGATCGTCGAATCGGTCCGGCGGATGTCGAAGGTCTTCTGGTCCGCGCGGCCGCCGAACGACACCGAAAGGCCGTTGGGCGCCTCGATGCCGGTGGCGCCGACAAAATCGGACACTGCAGTCTCCAGGCCGGAGTCGGCACCGACATAGACCAGATCATGGCTGGCGAAGGAATTCTGGCCGGCCAACTGGTAGGACTGTCCGAACACGCTGCGGATCGTATAGCCACTGTCGAAGGTGCCGGTATAGCGGAAGCCGACATTGGCGCGCGTGCCGCCCTCGACGCGGTCATAGCCTGAGAACTTGTCTTCCGAAAACAGGTTCGACGCATCGAAGACGAAGGCCTGTGCATCCTCGTTGGGGAGGGCACCGGCCAGTTGCTCGTTGGGGCGGGCGAAGACCTGCACGATCGGCTCGATGATGTGACTCGAACCGTCTGCCGTCAGCAGGATCGGATAGCGCGCCTCGATGCCGGCGGTGAGCATGTAACGCGTGGCGTCGGTGCCGGTGTAATAGTCGCCGCTATAGTCTCTGCCCGGATCGTTGGTGCCGAGGCTGAAGCCGTCGCCGCGGGCACCGAGGATCGGGGTCAGCACCAGCCCGCCGGGCACGATGAATGTCCGCCGCCATTCGACATTGGTGGTGAAACGGCTCGACGTGCCAGCAAGACCGGGAAAGCGATCATCACGATGAAGTAGATCGATGCCGTTGACATCGGTGACTTTGTCGGTGGTTGTGCGCGTCAGGCTCTGGAAGTTCACCGTCGCGCTGAGTTCGCCGCCGAGAATCGGATTGGGGCTGATGTAATTGTAGTCCATCACCGGATGGACGACAGCCTGCTGCTTCTCCGCCAGATTGCTGGGATCAGCATCCTGGACGTCAAAATAATAAGAGCGCATGTCGAAATAGTTACGCTGGCCGATACCGGTCAGATAAATCTGATTGGTTTGTGTGGCTTCCGTCGCGTTGAACAGCGAATAGGTTCGGGCAAAGTTGTTGTCCGATTGCCACATCGCGTTCCAGCCGAATGTCCAGCGCGGATTGATGGCGAATTGCGCCGTCGAAGATATGCCGACGCGTTGCTTCTCCTCGTAGTCGGATGTATCGGGCGTGAACCTCTGTCGGTTGAGCTGGTTGATGCCGGCGACCTCGAGTGTATGGACGCCGCCCCAGAATTCCTGGCGGAACTCCGCATCGAGCAGCGCACCCTGCGCCGTATAGCCCATCACAGTCAACGTCGCGTCCGCATGCGGGCCGAGCGTCTGATAATAAGGAATGCCAAGACCGAAGCCAAGATTCTGCGACGAACTCATGCGCGGAAACAGGAAGCCCGACTTGCGCTTCACCGTGCTGTCGGGCAGTTCCAGGACCGGGATATAGGCGATTGGCTGGCCGAACAGTTCGAAATGCGCGCTCTCCAGCCGGACGGTATGGGTTTTGCCGTTTTCAATGATTCGCTCCGCCTTGACCTGCCAGAGCGGCGCCTTTTCCGGATGTTCGCGGCAGGGTTCGCAGGCCGTATAGACGCCCTTGTGCAGGATCAACAGGTCCGCGTTGATGCGGCGTCCCTTCACTGCGACGACGCGCGTATCGTCGGTCGATTCGAGCCTGAGCGCCTCGAGGAAGCCGTTGGCGAAGTCATTGGTGACATCGACCTTGTCGGCATAGACACGGTTGCCGCTCGGCTCGATCATCTCGACGTCGCCGAACGCCATCATGCGCCCGTTCTTCTGGTCATATTCGACGCGTTTGGCGACCAGCTTGTAGCCGCCGTAATTGATCTGCACGCCCCCGACCGCGATGACCTTCTTGTTGTCGCGGTTATAGACCAGTTCGGCTGCCGTCAGCTCGAGTTTGGCGTTTTCGGGAACCGTCGTCACCGGCTTCGGCGAAGCGGCCGAGGCCATGTATGGCATGGATATGCACAGGCCGAGCGCCGCCGTCCCCGCCAGGAGAACGGCCCGCAGCCTCTTCACAGTCTTGCGGTCGCCTGCCGCCACTAACCATCCTCCTGATGCAGCAAGAGTGTCGTCCCCAAGAACATTGCGACCACCACTGGAATCCAGGCAGCAACGAACGGAGGAACAACGCCGCTGCTTCCGAACGCCTTCACCAATACACTGACCACATAAAGCACGAAGCCAGCTGCGACGCCACCCAAAATCATGCTCTGGGATTGATTGAACCTACTGAATTTTAACGACACTGTTGCTGAAATGAGTGTCATGGCAATGAGCAGGAAAGGCATCGACATCAGCGAATGGAACTGCGTCTCTAGCGCATTGGTTGAGACGCCGAACGAATGCGCGGCCCTGATCTTGGCCGGAAGGTCGAGAAAATCAACGCTCTCCGGCTCGGTCAGCCGTTCCTGGACGAACTCCCGTTTCAAATTGGTACGGACTTCCGCCGTCGGCTCCACAACCGGGATTTGACCGGGCCGGGTTTCCGTCACCTTGGTAAGAAGCCAGTAACCATCTTTTAATTTTGCTGTGGCTGCATCCTGTCTCAAAACGATTCGGCTTTGCGGTCCGAAGTGGATGAAGACCGCATCGTTGAGCGACGTGCCCCCATCGGCCACCGTCTGGGCGCCGATGATCACGTCGTCGCTGCCGACGATCTGCCGGAGCCAGGGGATGGGTTGGTTGCGGCGGGTGAGCGGTTTGGTGGCTGCGCTGTCGAGATCGATTTGCTGCGCGGCGCGCTGACCGGCGGCGGCAAGCGGGTTGAGCACGAAGAGCGCCACCAGACCGGTGATGACGGCGCCGCTGACGAAAGGCATCATGAACTGCCAGGCAGATATGCCCGCCGCGCGGGTGACGACCATTTCCTGCCGGCGGTTGAGCGAAACCAGCGTCGTGATACCGGCAAGCAGCATCACGAACGGTACGGTCTGCTGCAGGATCAGCGGCACCCGCATCGTCGTCAGGATGAAGGCGTCGAGCAAGGTGAAGCCGGGAATATTGCTGCGCGCGCCCGACGTGTTGATGAAATCGAGCAGGAAGATGAGCGCCGTCACCCCGAGGAAGAACCAGAAAATGGTCATCAGGTGGCGTTTGAGGAAATAGCGGAAAAGCGTTCCCGATATCATTGGGCTGCCCCCGCACTATCCGGGTGGGGGCCACGCAGGCGCATGATCGCTTGCGCGATCCCGTCGGCGATGTTGTGGAGCGGACTGGCTCTCCTCAGTTGAGACGTGGCGCGATAGACGCCGAAGGCAAGCAGCAGCGTCACCGAGCCGACGAAAACATAAAGCGGCGCCGGCGAGGCATGCGGGGACTCGATGCGGTTGGCGAGGAAGAAGCTGATCCAGCGGAAGACGAAGGCGAAGAGCAGCGCCGGGATCAGCGGGTGCACCATCCGCTCCCGGTGCGAATGCGCACCGCCGGCCAGCGACAGCGCCGCCAGCGCGAACGTGATAGGGAAGAACCAATCGGTCAGCCGACGGTGCAGTTCGGCGCGATATTCACCCGGCCGGGTCTGATAATCCGGATCCTTGGGGTCGGGATTGAAGAGAAAGCTCAATGTCCGGTCGCTGGCGCGGAACCGCGCCTGTCCGCGCGTTTCCGATAAGTCTGAAAGATCGAAGGAATAGGAATCGAAATGGACGATCGAGACGGTGCCGCCTGGCGCCTTGCGATGAATCTCGCCGTCCTTCATGATCAAGGTTCCGCCCTTGTCGTCGACCGCGCCTTCACGTGCGTAATAAAGCATCTCGTATTGCGGGTCGCGCGAGTCGGCGACGAACAGGCCCTTGAGGACGCGGCCCTGGACGCGTTCGGAAATCTGCACATAGAGATTGTCGTCTATCCGCCGGAAGGCTTTCTCCTCGATCACCGTGGAGAGAAGGTCGGCATAGGTCGCCGCGATCGTCTCGCGCATGCCGATGCGCGATTCCGGTTCGACGAAGTTATCGATCAGGAACGAGGTGACGCAGAGCAGTGACGCGAGGAAAAGGATCGGACGGTAGATGATGCTTCGCGGTGTGCCGGCGCTGTCGATGACCGCCGATTCCGAATCGTTGTTCATCGTTTGCAGCGTCTGCGTGACGCCGATGATCAGCGCAAAGGGGATGACGACGGGGATGATGGTCGGCAGCACATAGGTGGCGAGCATCACGAAAGAGCCGATCGACTGGCCGCTGTCGGTGACCAGGTTGATGCGCTGCAGCACCTGAGTCGTCCAGATGATGACCAGCACAGGGACCAGCGCTATCAGAAACATCCGGAAGACCCGGCCGAATATATAGGATTCCAGCAGCGCCATAGAACATCCATTATTCGACGGTCGACCAGCCTCTTCCGCGAGGAAGGCGGCAAATTTGCGATTTGGCACTTTTGCCGCTGCCGATCAAGGGGCGCTGCGGCAAACATTTGGCTCCGTCCGATGCGATGTGATAGGTGCAGATTGCGCCGCCTATACTTGGAGATGTAATAGGTATCGCATGAAGTCGCTTGTTCGACCCCGCGGCTGGCTTGCCGCGGACCGAGCCTAGCCCATACGCGATTCGGCGCCTGACTGCGGCGTCGACGCGGATATTCTTCGCCAATTCATATCATCGAGCAATATCGAGCAGAGAAGCCTGTCGGGAAATTGGACGGGAATTGTCTTTTGGTAAGAAGTGCGCGGCGACCGGGCGTCCATGCGGCGCAATCCCAAGTTTGTTTCGACATTCGGACCGCTTTTTGATCTATCGACGCTTGCAAACTCGTAAGCATTGTTGATGATTGGATTCGCTGATTTCTCATCCTTAGGTGCCTCCCATGCCATCGCCGTTCGAAATTTCTTTTGCGCGCTCTGTCCGTCTGTCGGGTGGAACCGCCGTGGTGCTGAAATTTTCCGACGGTGACGGGATATCCGGTGCGGATGCGATCGGGGCCGGCGAGGCTCTGCAGAAGGCGGCGCGGGTCGCGAAGTTCAAGGCCAAGAAGCTGACGAAGCTCGACCTGATCGCCCCGGGCGAGTCTCCGGCCGATCGCATCGTCGTGCTTGGGCTGGGCCCTGCTGCCGAACTGACTGCCCATGACTGGCTGAAATTCGGCGGCGTGGTTGCCGCCGCGATTGACGGGACCGATCGGGTAACGGTCTATATGGACGTTCCCGGGGGCGCCATCCATGCCAAGGCGACGGCGGATTTCGCTCTCGGCATGCTGTTGCGCAGCTACCGTTTCGACAAATACAAGACCAGCCATGATGACGGCGACGAGGCAAACAACAATCGCAAGGCAGCGCGCGTAACGCTCGTAACCAGCGGTTCCATTCTCGCTAAGCGTGCTTTCGAGACCGCGCAGGCTGTCGCCACAGGCGTCAACTTCGCCCGCGATCTGGTCAACGAGCCGCCGAACGTGCTTGGACCTTCGGAATTCGCTGCCCGGGTCAGGGAACTTGAGCCGCTGGGCGTCGAAGTCGAGATTCTCACCGACAAGGAGATGCGCCGGCTCGGTATGGGCGCGCTGCTTGGCGTGGCGCAGGGTTCCGTCCGGCCGCCGCGGCTGGTCGTGATGCAGTGGAAGGGGGGCAAGCCGAAGGATAAGCCCTATGCTTTCGTCGGCAAGGGCGTCGTCTTCGACACCGGTGGCATCTCGATCAAACCGGCAGCCAACATGGAGGAGATGAAGGGCGACATGGCGGGCGCCGCTGCCGTCACCGGCCTGATGCAGGTGCTTGCCGCGCGCAAAGCCAAGGTCAATGCGGTGGGCGTGATCGGTATCGTCGAGAACATGCCTGACGGTAATGCCCAGCGTCCGGGCGATATCGTCACCTCGATGTCGGGGCAGACGATCGAGATCATCAACACCGACGCCGAAGGCCGGCTCGTGCTTGCCGATGCCCTCTGGTATGTCAACGACCGTTTCAAGCCCGCCTTCATGATCGATCTGGCGACCCTGACCGGCGCGATCGGCGTCGCACTTGGCGCCTATCACGGCGGCCTGTTCACCAATGACGACACGCTGGCTGCCAACTTGCTGATCTCCGGCATCACGGCGCATGAGCGGCTCTGGCGCATGCCTCTCGGCCGCGAATATGACAAGATGATCGACAGCCGCTTCGCCGACATGAAGAATACCGGCGGCAGCCGCCAGGCGGGCGCCATCACGGCCGCCCAGTTCCTCAAGCGCTTCGTCGGCAACACGCCCTGGGCGCATCTCGATATCGCTTCGATGGCGATGAGCGCACCGAATGACGAGATCAACACGTCCTGGGGCACCGGCTATGGCGTCCGCCTGCTCGATGAGCTAATCAGGAGCTACTACGAGAATTGATTGTCCCCGCAACGTAGCGGCGGCCAATGGCAGGTGGACGGAACGCCGTGGACATCCTCTTCTACCATTTGACCGAAACTCGGGTCGAGGACGCGCTACCGGGGTTGCTCGAAAAGAGTATCGAGCGCAGCTGGCGCGTGGCAGTGCAGACGGTTGACACGGAGCGCTCGACCTTCCTCGACAATCATCTCTGGACCTGGCGCCCGGAAAGCTTTCTGCCGCATGGAAAAGCCGGCGAGCCGTTTGAAACTGAGCAACCGATACTCATCGTCAGCGATGACGGCAACTCCAACCGGGCGGATGTCCGCTTCCTTGTCGACGGCGCCGAGCCGCCCGATCTTTCCGCCTACCAGCGCGTGGTTTTCATGTTCGACGGTCATGACGAGGCCCAGCTGACGCTGGCGCGCGGCCAATGGAAGAAGCTGAAAGGCGAGGGCCATTCACTCTCCTACTGGCAGCAGAACCAGGACGGGCGCTGGGAGAAGAAGGCATAGGCGCCATGGCCGGGAATGGGCACCTGCAGGTCAGGCCATACCGGCCTGAAGATGCGCCGCTGTTGGGAGACATCTTCTATCGCGCCGTCCGTGAAGTGGCGTGCCGCAGCTATAGCCGGGAACAGGTCGAGGCATGGGCGATCTTTCCGCCGCCGGCCGAATTTTACGAGCGCAAGGCAGCCGACGGACGCTGCTTGCTACTGGCCACCGATCGCGATGATCGGCCGGTGGCCTACGGCGACGTCGAGCGGTCCGGCCATATCGACCACCTGTTCTGCCTGCCCGAAGCGATCGGCACCGGTGCAGCCTCACGCCTCTACGACCAGCTTGAAGTGCAGGCGCGCGCCTGGAATTTGAAACGCCTGTTCGTCGAGGCAAGCGAATTCGCCCAGCCGTTTTTCGATCACAAGGGTTTCGTCAATCTCGGCCGCAAGGATTTCATCATGCGCGGCGCGCAGATGCACAATTATGATATGGAGAAATTTCTGTAGTCTTGCTTCAGTGCCGAGCAGTTGGACCAACTCAGCCTTCATGTTGGAGAATATTGACCAACCGCCCGAAGGGGTCTTTGACAAAAAAACGCCGCACACCCCATGGCTCGGCGGTGACAGGATAGGCGATCTCGAAACCGGCATCGATCATCCGCCGGTGGATCTCATCGAGATTGTCGACCTCGACGGAAAGGTCCGGCACCGGCGTCCCCGATCCGCCTTCCCGGGCGAAGCTCACCTGTGGCACCATGTTGCCGCCCGCCGCATAGGTGACAATCCAGCCGTGATCCATGACCGGATCCAGGCCGAGAATCTCGCCATAGAACCGTCGCGCCGCGCCCGGATCGGCGGCTTGAAAATTGGCGACGATGCGAAGCACTGCCATCGGCCCGGCCTCAGCTCAGCGTGATCGTGTCCTTGACACGTGGCCGCATGATATAGGTCTTGCTGTAGGAGTAGGATGTGACGCCGGTCACCGGTTTCAGCAGGCTGGAAAACGGCGTGGTCAGTGAATAGGTAGCCTTCACCGCAATCAGTTGCACGCCCGCCTCGGCGATATTGGTGGGGATGGTCACCGGTGAAGCAGAACCCTTGGTGAGCGCCGTGGTGTGATAGGCACGCGCCCAGTTGACCGTGGTGGTGAGATTGGTGGCCACATCCAGCACCGTCATCTGGATCTGCAGGTTGGTACTGTCAAATGGCTGGATGATCGTTGCCGTGCCGGTGACGATCGCGTCGAGATCGGACGTGGTCCATGCCGATTTCTGCGAGACCATATCGCCCAACGTGCTGACGATCTGGTCCATCTTGCGCGACACCATCAGCGCCTGCCCGAAATCGACCGTGCCTGCGAGCAGGCCGACGAGCAGCGGGAAGATCAGCACGAACTCGACCGCCGACACGCCGCGCCGGTCGCGGGCAAGCCTGCCCCAGATCTGCCGCAGGCGGCTCTTTGCACACGTGTTGCGATTATGGAAAAGCTTCGGCATCAGAAGGGCTCGTTCTTGAAGAGTTCGGCCGCGCCCAGCACGTAGCGGCCGTCATTCAGCCGCCCGCCGGCGAACGTGTAGAGCTTCAGCACGGGATCGTAGGGCAGAAAGGCCTGGACGAGCACGTAGTCGCCGGAGCCGCCGATATTGAAGTTTTCGCTCACACTGAGCTGGCYGTTGACGATCGGATTGGTTTTCGACACCGACGACATATCGGTAACGACGACGGCGCGGACCAGCAGGCTGCTGCTGCAGGAAAAAGAATAGCTCAACTGGCCGCACAGCGTGCTCTTGAAGGTCGCAAGGCTCCACGAGGCATTCTTGGCCGTGCCGACACGCACCTGTCGCACTGTCTTGTGGAGCGCTGCATCGAGGCCTGAATCGATGAAGAACATCAGCGCAATCTCGATGATGGCGAAGATCAGCACCATGAAAGGCAGCGCCAGGATAGCGAATTCGATCGCTGCGCTGCCCTTTCTGTTGGTGATGAAACGTCGAAAGATCCGCATGCCGTTGTCCTATTGTGTCAGTCGCACCGACCCGAGATATTGCTGAAAGAGTGAGGAAAGGCCCGATTCGATAGCAGTGGGGTCGGCTGCCGAAATGAACATGTCCGAGCTGGAGGCGCAGTCGCCAAGGGCATAGGGAATGTAAGCCTGGCGCGAGGTCGAGGAGCTGACACCCGTGTGCATCGTTCCTCCCCAGAGCGAGGTGAAGCCGCTGGTCTTCATTGTGGCGCCAACGGTTCCGTTATAACCCCAGTCTGTAGCGATCGACAGATATTCGGTGTAGAGCACACCAAACGTCATTCCGGTTCCCTTCAAACCGGCACACCAGCTCGGATTGAGCGGCGAGGTCTTGTACTGGTCCGGGAAATAGGCCGTATTATATTTGACGCAGGTTCCGCTGATTTTCGAGGTGCATTTCCATGTGCCCGTGGGGTTGTTTGTCACCCATGGACGCTGCGATTGGACGCCGTCGGTCATCATCAGCACGAGTTTCAGCGGCTTCGTCGCCGAACTGCCGTCGCCAGCCGTACCGACGAGGCTGGCCAGTGTGGCGAGCGAGGTCTGGAAATCGGTCGTCGTCTGCGACGTGGCGCTGGTCAAGCCCTTGGAATCATCCGTCAGCGTCGACTTTACGGTTGTCATCGAGCTGCTGGGCGCAAGGACCTGGGTTGCATCCGCACCGATCGAATAGAGGCCGACCTTGATGCGTGATTGCGTCGGATCTGCCGCCGTCACCAGGTCCAGGACTTCCTTCGCGGCGCTGACAGCCACATCGGCGCGCAGTTGCACGCCCATGGCCTTGGAAAGTGTATAGTTGTTGGCATAGTAGACGCCATTATAGAGATGGCTTCCGTTTTCCGCGTCATGACATGCAAACACGCACCCGGCGGACGAGTTTTGCATCGTGGTCTGCCCAGAGGACGTCGCTGCGAGCAGCATCGATGCGGACTTATCCAGGACGAGATAAACGTTGAGATAGGATGTCGCGGGTCCCGCCACCGACGTCGCGACGGAGACATTCACCGAATTGATGTTGGCCAGCCCGAGGAAGACCGTCGGTACCACGCCGGTCGCCACCGCGTTGATCGTCCTGTTGGTCTTGCTGATCACCATCGTATCGACCAGCAGCGTGTAGCTGGCCTGGTTGTCGCTGGCCTGCGCGGTGAACCAGTTGCCGACTTCCGTCTTGATCTGTCCCTCGTCGAGACTGTCGACTTTCTTGACCGCAGCAATCAGCGCTACGTCCAGGTCAGCCTGCATCTTCACGCGGACGTTATAGGCGCGGACATAGTCGACGCTGACGCCAAGGCCGACCAGAATCGGCATGGATAGCAAACCAAAGGTGAGCGCAATATTGCCCTCACGATTGCCTGCAAGGCGCGCCAATCCACGGCCCACAACACGGCCCAAGTTCCGGCAATAATTCGATAAGCGGAGAGGCAAGACAGGCTCCGGACGCTAAGCACAACGCCGGGAGGCTAACAGGCAAGGCTTGCGTTTCGGTTAAACGCAGCGCTCCTGGGCGGGGCCTGTCGCCAATTGGCACAGGCCGTCGCCCGACCGGCTCAGTCGTGGAACGCCTCGACCACCTTGCGGCGACCGAGCATGAAAGCATCCGCCACATGTGTCAGCGGCGAGATATCGGCATCCGAAACACCCGCCTTCACAATCTCGGCGAAGCGCCTGTAGAGGTTCGGATATTCCTGTTCCGGCGCCTCGAATTCGAGCTTGTCGCCGAGGAAGAACCGCGCCCCGCCATCGGCGAGCCGCATCTTGCCAGCCTCGGTTTCCGCCTCGATATCCCAGCTCTGCTTGCCGGTCTGGCGCCAGTCGAATACCGCATTCACCGGTAGTTTGTCGGCATTGGAGAAGGTCAGGCTCGCGGCGATCGGTGCATCGCGGTTTGCCGGGAATTCGAGTTCGGCGGCCGTGATGAAAATCGGCTTGGGCAGGATATGCGTGACGATCGACAGCGCATTGATGCCCGGATCGAACACGCCGAGACCGCCCGGCTCCCAGATCCAGGCCTGGCCCGGATGCCAGTGGCGTACGTCTTCCTTCCAGGTCACGGTCATGGATTTGATCGGCGAAGCGGCCAGCCACGCCTTGGCCCGCTCGACGGCGGGCGCATAGCGCGAATGCCAGCTGGCAAACAGCGACACTTTCTTGGCATCGGCCATCCGCTGCAGGTCCTCGACTTCGGAAATCGTCGCACCCGGCGGCTTTTCGAGGAAGACATGCTTGCCGGCGGCGAGCGCTTCGGCGGCGGCCTCGTAGCGGAATTGCGGCGGCATGCAGAGCGACACGGCGTCGATCTCCGGATGGGCGGCGAGCATTTCGCCGATCGTCTTATGGGCCGGAACGCCGTCGACCGTGCCGTGACGGCTGGCCGTCGCCACCAGTTCGAAATCCGGATTCTTTGCGATCGACGGCAGGTGCTGATCGCGGACGATCTTGCCGACGCCGACGATACCGAGCTTGATGGGGGCCATGTCTCTCTCCCAAAAGTATGATTATTGTTGGCGATGTTTAGCAGAACATTGAATTTCGGCAAGCGGTCGAATGCATGAAAATCGGCGCAGCCCTGGCAGAGGCTCTGGCATTCTTACTGGCAGTATGGTCGTTTGAGCGTCATCGGCAAGGGTGGCATCGATGCAGGATTATCGGATAAGGCAGGCAACGGCGGACGAAGTCGCGACCATGATCGAATGGGCGGCGCGGGAAGGCTGGAATCCCGGCCACGACGATCTCGTTCCATTCCGCCTGTCCGATCCCGAAGGATATTGGGTGGGGGAGGCTGAGGGGCGCATGACCGCAGCGATCTCGCTCGTGCACCATCAATCAGGCTATGCCTTTCTCGGATTTTACATCGTCGATCCCGCCTATCGCGGGCGAAGCATGGGCTACAGCCTGTGGCGATCGGTGCTTGAGCGTAGCGGGGCGCGTGCAATCGGGCTCGACGGCGTCGTCGCCCAGCAGGCCAACTACCGGAAGTCCGGCTTTGTCTACGCCCATGCCAACTGGCGCTTTGGTGGTGTGATCGGGCAGGGTGCCGCTGATCCCGATTTTGCCACCATCACACCCATTCACCAGAAAGCGGTCCTGGCCTATGACGCCGCCATGAATCCCTCGGCTCGGCCACGGTTCGCCGCGGCCTGGTACACGGACACGGCGACACGCCACAGTGCCTGCCTGATCCGCGATGGCAAAATCGCCGCGTTGGGCACGATCCGCGCTTGCCGCGAGGGTCATAAGGTCGGCCCGCTCTTTGCCGACGACGAGGCGACTGCGGAACGGCTCTTCCTCCATCTTGTCCATCTGGCCGGCGGCGGCACGATCTATCTCGATATCCCCGAGCCGAATGCGGCAGCCCGTGCACTTTCGGGACGTCACGGCATGACGAGCGTCTTTGAGACTGCGCGCATGTATCGTGGCGACGCGCCGGCGCTGCCGCTTGCAAAGATTTTCGGCATCACCACGTTTGAGCTGGGGTGAGAGCGCCGGCTATTGTCGCACAGCTTTCATCATCGTTTCATATGCCTCGATCAGCGATCGGCAAAAGGAGAGAGCCAATGTCCGAACTCATCGTCTTCGGTTATGAAAGCCAGCAGCAGGCAGAGGCAGCGCGCACGGGCCTCTTCAAGCTCTCCAAGGAATATCTCGTTACTGTCAGCGACGCCGTGGTCGCCACCGCCGAAGAGGATGGCCAGATCAAGCTGCACCAGATGGTCAATCTCTGGGCGGTGGGGGCCAGCGGTGGTGCCTTCTGGGGCTTGCTCGCCGGCATCCTGTTCTTCAATCCACTGATCGGCGTGGCGGCAGGTGCCGCCTCCGGCGCGCTCGCCGGTGCGCTTTCGGACTACGGCATCAATGACGATTTCATGCGCGATGTCGGCTCAGTGCTGCGGCCGGGCCAGGCGGCACTCTTCGTGCTTGCCGACCGCGCCAGTTCTGATCGGGTGATCGAAGCCATGGCGGGCTATGGCGGCACCATATTGCGCACCAATCTCGACCGCACGCAGGAGCAACGCCTGCACGAGATCTTCGATCATGCCCGCAAGAGCGCCATCTCCACCGGCCAACCGGCCGCGACGGACGACAAGAGCTGGTCGGGCGGAGCCTGATCTATTCGATCACGCACCACGCCTGCGCCGCATTGTGCGGATCGGTCCTGAGGCGGAGATTGTGGATGCCCAGCACTTCGTGCAGCGCCACGGTCTCGCCCGGGAAGAGCGGATAATTGAGCTCGTCGAAGGCGAGGATCGCGCCCTTCGGCATGCGCGGGATAATCCGCTCCAGCACGTGCTTCGTCGGCTGGTAGACATCCATGTCGAAGATCGCCATGGCGACGACGGTGCTGGGATTGGCTTCCAGCCAGGTGTCGAACGTCTTCGTCACGTCGCCCTTCACCAGTTCGAACTTGCGCTTGTGGTTGATCGGCGAATAGGCCTCGTGGGCATCGAGCAGTTCGGCGAGCGTCTGCTCATAGTCCTCAGGCGTGCTGAAATCGCCCGCTTCCCAGCCCTGTGCTTTTTCGGCTTCGGTGAGTTCGCTGTTGAAGCCGGAAAACGTGTCGAAGCCGATGATCCGGCGCAGGAAATTATAGGGTTCGTGGATACCGCGCAGATTGGCGAGCAGTGACAGGGTCGCGCCATAGAGCACGCCGAATTCGCAGATCACGCCGGTATTGCCGACGATCTGCCGGTAAAGATTGTCGAAATAGAGGATGCGCGAGATCGACAACCGGTCGGAGAACAACAGCGAATTGTTGAGGTTCCAGATCGGTGTCGGCAACTGACCGCCGATCCGGTCATGCAGATCACGCAGCCGCTGCTGCCGCGGTGTGTTGACCCCGCTCGATCCCGTCTTGTCATGCGTCGACGCGGCAGGCTTTTCGGCTGTCATGGTTCCGTCCGGTGTCAATGATTCCCTGCGGCCACAATAGCTTTGCGGGCGGGGTTTGTCGAACTGGCGGGCACCGTGTTCAAGCCTTGGCCTGCTGTCGGAACAGATCAAGCTCTGCGGACAACAAAAGCTGGTCGAGCGGTGCATAATAAGGCATGATTGCCTCTTGCCGCGAATATTCCGGCCTTCGGCGACGTCCATCTGAACGCTGGCTCACTGTTGCGAACTGCCGAAGGCATGTCCGTGCTGGACAGGTGTTTGCCGGCGACGCTTGACCGTAATAACATTGCCAAGCGGCCAGTTGGATTTTGCATTTGGGAAGATTGTCATGTGGATGCGGATATCAGTGTTTTTGTCGGCGGCATTTTTGTGCGGCCAGGCGCAAGCGGCCAGCTTCGACTGCGGCAAGGCTGCAAGCGCGGACGAAATCGCTATTTGCGCCAATCCATCGCTGCTGCAGGCGGACGACATGGTGAACCAGGCCTATCTGGCCGCGGTTCATGCGGCAGGCAAGCGCACCGCTCGTGCCAAGGCCCAGGAGATGCTTGCCAAACGAAAAGCCTGCGGCAGCGACGTCAAATGCATTGCCGATATCCAGAACCAGACGCTACAGGAACTGCAGTCGATCGCCCAGGATGACAGTTCCCCACTGCCTGATGCAGAAGACATTCTCTACTACGGCTCACGGGCAGGGATGGAAGTCACGGTTCGCAGCCGCCAGGGCATCGGTACGCAGCATGCCGTGATCGTCACCGAGCACACGCTTGCCAATGCGGAGAACTTCTGCCGCGAATATGAGATGACCACCGATCCAGAATGCGTCAAGCAGGAACTGAAGCAGGAGCTGCAACTGACGATCACCGCCGATTGCAACGCAGGCACATTCACAACGTTTTACGGCGCCCAATATGTGTTTCAAGGACGGCGCAAGTCTGCCGACACCGCGTCGAACACCGACTATGTGCTGCGCGAGACAGATGACAACGACAATTCAGAACTCGACGGCAGCACGGCAAGCGGCTACGACGTCGCCATCGACCAGTTCAAGGCGCTCTGCCCGAATCGGTTCTGATGTTTAGCTTGCCGCCGTCTCCAACTCCTGTGAAAGCAGCAGCCACTCCTCCTCGGTATCGGCCAGCTTCTTTCCAGCATTGGCGCGTGCGACAGTCAGTTCGGTGACGCGGTTGGGGTTCCTGGCGAAAATCGCCGGGTCCGCAAGCTCGGTGTCGATGCCCTGGATCAGTCGTTCGATCCGGCTCATCAGTGACTGTAGTTCGTCCACCTTCTTCTTGAGCAAGCTCGGATTGGTGCGCCGCGCCGGATCAGCCTTGACCGGTTCGGCCGCTGGGGCAGCCGCCTCTTCCTTTTTCTTCGCCTTCCTGCCCGCACCGACGACGAGGTCGCGATATTCGTCCAGGTCGCCATCGAACGGTTTTACGGTGCCGTCCTTGACGATCCAGAGCCGGTCGACGGTCGCCTCGATCAGGTGCCGGTCATGGGCGATGAGGATGACGGCGCCGGAATAATCGTTCAGCGCTTCGATCAAAGCCCGGCGGCTATCGATGTCGAGATGGTTGGTCGGTTCGTCGAGGATCAGGAGATTCGGCGCGTCGAAAGCGGCAAGACCCATCAACAGCCGGGCCTTCTCGCCGCCGGACAGGTCCTTGGCCGGCGTATCCATCTTGGCGGTCGAAAGCCCCATCTGCGCCACCCGCGCCCTGACCTTTGCCTCCGGATCGGTCGGCATCAGTCTGCGCACATGCGCGACAGCGCTTTCTTCCGGCATCAGGTCGTCGATCTGGTGCTGGGCAAAGAAACCCACTTTCAAGCCCGGCGCCACAGTCAACCGACCAGCCTCCGGCTTCAAACGTCCCGAGATGAATTTGGCGAAGGTAGATTTGCCGTTGCCGTTCGAACCGAGCAGCGCAATGCGGTCGTCCGTGTCGATGCGAAGCGACATGCCCTTGAGGATCGGCTTGCCGGCCGTATAGCCTACCGAACCGCCATCGACGGTGATGATCGGCGAAGCCGCTTCCTTCTTCGGATCTGGAAACCTGAAACCTTGCACATGGTCGATGACCACAGCTGCGACCGTCCCCATGCGCTCCAGTGCCTTGATGCGGCTCTGTGCCTGCTTGGCCTTGGTCGCTTTGGCGCGGAAGCGGTCGACAAAGCTTTGCAGGTGTTTTCGCGCCGCATCATTCTTGGCCTTGGCCTTCATCTGCAGCTCTTCGGCCTCCGCCTTCTGCCGCTCGAAACTGTCATAGGTGCCGCGGTAGAAAGTGAGCTTCTTTTGGTCCAGATGCACGATCGCATTGACCGCAGAATTCAGCATGTCGCGATCGTGGCTGATGACCATGACCGTGTGCGGGTAGCGTTTGATATAGTCCTCGAGCCAGAGCGTGCCTTCGAGGTCGAGATAGTTGGTCGGCTCGTCGAGCAGGAGAAGATCGGGCTCGGAGAACAGCACGGCGGCGAGTGCCACGCGCATCCGCCAGCCGCCGGAAAAACTTTTGACCGGCCGCTGTTGTGCGGCCTCATCAAAACCAAGGCCGGCGAGGATCGAGGCGGCGCGCGCCTCGGCCGAATAGGCGTCGATATCGGCAAGCCTGATCTGGATTTCGGCTATGCGGTGCGGATCTGTGGCCGTCTCGGCTTCGCTGAGCAGCGCAGCACGCTCCTTGTCGGCGGCAAGCACGATTTCGATCAGTGATTCATCCGTGCCTGGCGCTTCCTGCGCCACCTGGCCGATGCGCGCCTGCTTGGGGATCTGCACGGAGCCGGTCTCCGGCGCCATTTCGCCGGTGATGATCCTGAACAGCGTGGATTTACCCGCGCCGTTGCGGCCAACGAGCCCAGCCTTCGTGCCCGCTGGAAGCGTGACACTGGCATGGTCGATGAGGAGGCGGCCGGCAATGCGGGCCGAAAGTTCGGTAATGGTGATCATGCCCGCGCCTTTAGCCTAAAATCCGGCGGGAGGGAAGTTTCAAGCTGCGGTGCAGCATGTTCGGCTGACGCTCATTTCTCCATCGGATGATCTGACATCAGGAGGCTGGCGTTTCCGGGTGGAATACAGGAGTGAAACTACCCCGTCCTGCGGCGTGAAAAAGCCCACCGCCTGGAGGGGCCAGGGGGTGGGCTTCTCGCACCACTCGGCTTTGGGGGGACAAGATGCCGAGCTTCAACTTGACAGCCTAACGACCCAAAGTTCCGAAGGTTCCGCACTAACCGGCCAGGGCAGTTTTTGTCTCGAAGAAGAAGGTGCTTTCCCATTCGGGATTGATGGTGCAGAGCTGGTTGATGGTCGCAACCTGCTCCAAGGTAGGCCCGCCGCCGCTGTTTTCCAGCAAAATCATGACGCAGCCCTTGCTCCGCGACGCCTGAGCGGCACTCGGATAGAGCATGCCTGTGTCGGTCATGTCGAAATCGTAGACGGCGGGCACGATCCCGCCTTTGAGATAGAATTGGAAGTTCATCTTCCGCCCCGCATCTTATTCCGCCAGGCTCATAAACGTTTGAGAGTCCGCAGGGTTCCTGACAATTGTCAAAAAAATGAAAGGGGCGTGCTTGGGGCGGAGGCGACGGGCTGCCCTCACACCGATGAGGACGGTCTGGATTCCTGGCAACCGCAAAAAAGCGGCCCGCGCCGCGAACCTGGCACGGGCCGAAACTGATCCCAGCACAGACGAAACAAGCCGCACCGATGGAGGAGAACAGAATTATTATTCCGCTCTTCCACGTTGGTTCCGCCCGTATATCACGCAATGCGTGTATTTTATTGAATTTGCTGATTCTTCTGAGGTCAGGATTTCGGATGCTAAGTTAGGGTCGGTTGACGCTTCATGCAAGGGCGGTCGGTTCTGATGCAGCCATCTCGGCCTGAAAACTTAGATTCATTCCCTCTTCAGAGGTGAGGAAGGGCTTTGAATCTCCACGGTCGGATTGCAGTTTTTCAGCATCGCGTTCACAGGCGAGCGAACGGAAGCCAGTCTTCACCGCGTCATCCACTGCAATGGGTCTCCGACCCGAGAGCAGGTATTGAAGACTAATTTCCGCTGAAAATCGGGCAAAACATGCTCATTCTTGCCATTTGTTAAATAATGGAAACTTAAAATAGCTGTGAATGTTGCAGAAATGATTCTATGCACTGAGTCGCGAAGCAGATAACGTCAAGCTTACTCCAGTCTGTAAGAGGGCTCCGGAGCCTTTGTTAAGGGGGAGGCAGGCGGGCCTCCCCCTCTCTATTCTCAGATCTGTTGTGGAAAGATCTCAGAATAGGCAATTTCACCTATCCCTAAAACATTGCGCAAAACTGTCTGAAGCTTCATATCCATATGCATAGCGCGCTGTGCAGGGACAGAGGTGCGCTGCGTAAGAGGGGAGGCTTGAGGTCCGCCGAGCCTCCCTTCGTCGCGAGATCTCCGTGCCATCAAATCTTAGCTGCGACGAAGAAATTCGAGAACAGTCCTGTGATTGGCCGAGTGTCGCTTCGAGCGAGCAAAAATGCTGCCCCGCACTCTGTATTTCGCGTCAGAAAACTTCAGCTGGATAAATTTCATCCGCCGTGCCGAGCAGATCGCTCAAGCCGCCATAATCGGAAAAAGGTCAGGGACCTCACAAAAATCCCCCGACACCGTCATGGCGTCGGGGGAATTTGTCTAGCATGCAACGGATTTGCGGGGCCGTTACAGTTTTCTAATTTGAGGTGTTTTACATTTAAGTCAAATACGATCCGATATTTACGTTAATTTCAAAAATCTGTGCGCAGTGGCGAGCGAAATCATAAGCGAATGTCGGCATCGTCGTGAAGGTTATCCCGCATTGGCAGCGGTTTGGCTTCTGCAATACATCGGTCGCTTGAAAGAGGCGAGCATGACCATCGATGTTTGCTCAATTGTTGCCGACGAGGTGGCGAATGTGCCTTCTCGGATGAAGCCGTTCATCGAAGATAGATGCGTCGATGGCCAACACGCCGTCGACGATCAGGACGAGCATCTTAAAATCTTTTATCGATTAATTTTCGCTCTGAAGCGGATTCATATCCAGCGCATTAACCATTTCCGTCAACAATCGCGTAACCTGTTGGCGAATGGAAATTCGGAATGCTGTACTTGGTTCTATGCTCCGTCACTCTGACTGCGATCAACCTCTGCTATATTATCAGAAAACACCGGATGTTGGACGTTGAAATCCAAAAGGGTGTTGAGCAGAGGCTCTCCGCGAGCGCTTCCATGATCGAACTCGCCGAGTTGAGGGAAGAGCGCATGGTTACGCGCAACCTTCTGCGGGACATTTTGGAAAATGAAGCGCTTATCAAGCACGCGACGGCAATGCCTGATGACGAGAGAGTGGTGCTGCTAAAGTATCGCAAGGACCGCAGGTTTGAACTTTTCGGCGAGACGCTTGCTGTGCTGGGAGAGATGAAGCCGGCGGACGTGAAGTGGCGCAAGGATGCCCGCGTCGGCTGGAGCGCAGCAAAATGAATTCGTAAGGCAAAGCCTTCAAGGCTGCCGTCAAGGCTATCGCCAAATCCATCAATGACACACGGAACAAGCTGCCGGAAGCCAGAGCCTGGCAGGCCTTCATCAAGGCTGGTGAGGACGCCGGCATCGATATTGAGAAGGCGGTATCTGACACGCTCGTGCGTTGAGGCGTGTTGGGTGATGACAGCCAGATCGTTGACATAAGGCTAAAATGAGCAACCCCAGGGAGCATGCCCCCGGGGTTGGTAGCTGTAAAATTGAAACTAGCCAAAGCTACTCAATGCAATGGTTCATTCAGGCAGTGAATTTTCCTGCTGCACAGGTGGATGCCAGCGGTTCGGGCTGTCGATATCCTTGGCGTCGGGAAGGTCTGAACCGGGGTTGTCGAATTTGCCGTTCGCAATGTCGTCCAACGTAACCGGGCAGTGATCGCCGCAGCTCGGCGTTGCGTTCTCGAAATAGCCATCTCTGGGAACTTCGACCGGCTTGATGTTAAGCGGCATGAGCAACGGCAGGACAATGCCGGCAGTCGTGTTGGCCCCGGTGTTCTCATGAGTCGTGTCATTGTCGGTCATCATCTCGCCGCTGCGATTGTTGCTGGGCGACGAAGATACTGCCACTTGAATCTTGACCTTGCCGAGTTCGTGAAAGCCGTTGTGCACGTCCTTGGACGCCTGCTGAACAACCTTCGTTGCCTGCTTCGTAATCCTCGGAATGTTCGGGATTTTTACGTGCACGGCGCGATCAACGCCGCAGCCCAACATGCCGCAAGCATGGGCGGAAATGCTGAGCGACAGCGCGATTGAGGTGGCAATGGCCGTCGTGCCGGCCAGTTTACGCAGAATGAGTAACATGGAATCCTCCCAAAGGGTCCATACGGGGTTACCGATAAGAAGGCAGTCGGCAGCCACGCGTTGTCCCATTTTTGTCCGCGTACGCTGAAAATTGCCGAGCAGCCGAATTAGTTCCCGCCGGATTTATGAATTTTTTGTAACAATCCGGTTGGATTTACGAATCGTGAATTTGGCCGCCTCGAAGAGCTTTCGCATATGCTGCCTGCGCTCGTCTTTCCACCTCACCGCCCTGTCGTGAAACTCTCAAGCGACGTTTACAGGCGTTTCAAGGACTATCCTGATGGTCGGCTCTTCAAATTCCACGGAAAGCCCATGCTGAGACCTGAGACGGGTGTGAGAGGCGTTCGTCGGCGGGCAGGGCTGGATGAAGCGGTCACGCTCTATTCGATCCGGCACACTTGTGCCCGCTGGATGCGTATGGAGGGTGTCGATACGGATGGAGATTGCCAACCAACTCGGCCATCGCCGCCTCGGGTTCGAGATGACCATGCGGTACGCGCCACATGCCCGGATTATCTTTCTAAGAGTCTGTCCGGAAGCAACCCACTGAAATCGCTTGGAAATCCCAATCCAGTTCCCGAATTTTTCAGTCGCCCCGACCAGAAAAATACACAATATCAGCAAGTTAGATGATTTGAGGCGAATTCTCTAAAAACGGTAAGCGACTGAATTCAAAAAGAAAACGTCCCGGACGGACTCTAAGGCTGCGGCGACGCTTGAGAAGCTATGTCGCGCTGCCTTTTTTGACCAGTGTGCGCCAAAAGCGCGCCAGTGACGGTTTTGCCGAACCGACCACTGGCGCGGAATTTCAAAGCCACCGCTGGCCGGCAACACGCTGGAAAGCCACTAGGTCGAGTGTGATTGAGGGCTTGCCAAGCGCAGTCAAAATCATATGGCACTGCCCCCTGTGATGGGTCTGGTGGTTGAAGAAATGAAAAACGGCAGAGCCGAGCTTCTGCGTCACCGGCTCGGGCGTGCTGATCGGCGTATAGGTGAAATTCTCGCCGAACATACTTTCATCAACGCTATCGATCCATGCGCTGATGCGGGCGTCCTCGGCGTCGCGTGCCTGCTTGAGCGCTGAAAGTTCCGGGAAAAGCACGGTGTTGAGCGCCTTGGGCGCTTCGCCCTCGCCGGTGAAGCGGCGCATCCAGATGCGGTCGGCGCAGAGGAGGTGATTGAGCGTGCCCATCATCGAGCCGAAGAAGGCGCCCTTGCTGGCGTTGAACTCTTCGGGCGACAAGTCATCTGCCGCGGCATAGACGACGCCGTTCGCCCAGCTGTTATAGGCGGCAAACATCTGGAAATCGGTTTTCATGACAAATTCCTTGACGGGTTTTGGCGGCATTCATTCACGCCTTTGCGGCCGGATCAACCGACTTTTCGAGATGGTTTGCATGACATTTTTTGAATTGCCGAAACAGCGCCTTTGCGCTCAACTATCGCGCACGAACGATCAGGAGGCGGTGATGGCGAGAGTGCTTTATACTTTATGTGGTGCCGATGCGGCGCGGCGGTTTTCCCCGCATTCCTGGAAGATCGTCATGGCGCTGCATCACAAGGGACTGGAGTTCGAGGAGCGGCCGACGCCGTTTACCGAGATCCCGAAGATCGAGGGTGGTTTTTCGCCCACCGTGCCGGTGCTCGACGACAATGGGCGCCTGGTCCGCGACAGTTTCGACATCGCGGTTTACCTGGAGGAGACCTATCCCGACCGTCCCAGTCTCTTCGGCGGCGAGGGCGGAAAAGCACTGAGCCGCGGCATTGAAGGCTATACGCAGTTCGTCGTCCAGGCGGCGCTGATGCGGATCATCGTCAAGGATATCCATGACGTGCTGGCGCCTGAGGACCAGGCCTACTTTCGCAAAAGCCGCGAGGTGCGTCTTGGCCGCACACTGGAGGAGATTTCCGGCGATTGGGAGAACGAGGCGGCCGCCTTCGCCGCCAAGCTCGAGCCGATGCGGCATGTGCTGCGCTTTCAGAAATATCTCGGCGGCGACGGCCCGCTCTTCGCTGACTATATCCTGTTTGGCGCACTGCAATGGGCTCGCGTCGCCTCGCCGAAGCCGCTGCTCAAGGCCGACGATCCGGTCAGCGATTGGTTCCAGCGCTGCCTCGACCTGCATGGCGGGTTGCCGCGGACGGTAAAGGCTGCGGCGTAGCGGGCGCCTTTATCCCGATGCGGTGATGGCGAGCTTGAGGATCTGTTCAATGTAGCCCTTGTAGGCCACATAGTCCGCAGGTGGTGCGATCGGCACCTTCTGCGGTGCCTGATCGGCTTCGTCCTCGGCCGTCTTGGCGACTTTTCGTCCCATGACCCGCGCCGTCCAGGCATTGATATCGTTGACGGTCATGCCGTTGAGATGCGGATTGGCCTTCATCACGTCGGCGCCGACAATGGTGGAGACGAGCGCTGTCCCCGACGAACTCAGGATCAGATCGGCACCGCCCGGACCGAGGAAATGGGCGAGATAGAGATGTGCTGCCGTGATCGGATGGCCGCGGGATTTAAGATAATCCTCGTTTTCGCGTGCCAGATTGCCGAGCATTTCACGCGAGATCGTCGGATCGGTCCTGAGCGCCAACACCTGCGCCCTGGACAGGCTGCTCATCAGTTCCGGCCGATACGAGCTGATCATCCGGATCCAGGTCGAATCGATGAACTGGCCAAGACCTGTCGCGGATGAGCGTGGGTTCTTCGCATCGCTCTTGCCGCCGCTTTCGACATGGATGATCCGGTTGATCAGGTCCTGGACCGCCTGCGCATCGTTGCCGACTTCGGCGACGTTCATCTGCAGGGGATCGACGGCCTGGCCGTTGCGATAGGCTTCGAAGTGCAGATGTGGGCCGGTTGAATGACCGCTGGTGCCGACATAGCCGATCAGGTCGCCAGCCTTGACTTTCATCCCCACCTTCAGGCCAGTGGCAAACGCGGAAAGATGCGCATAGCTGGTTTCGAAATGCCTGGCATGATCGAGCTGGATATAGTTGCCGAGATTGCCCTTGTCGCCAACGAATTCGACGGTACCGGCATAGGCCGCCCGCACCGGCGTACCGATCGGCGCCGTCCAATCGACGCCCTTGTTCAACAGCACCTTCTTCAGCACCGGATTCAGCCTTGGGCCGAAGGCCGAGGTCATGACGCCTTCGACCGGCATGACCATGCCGTTCTGCGCCGTGGTCGCATTCGTGGTGCCATTCTCGTTGAAACAGCCGAAATTATGCGTGTCGGTGAGCAGCGTTACGTAGCATTTGATCGAACTGTCTGCTCTGTCGATGCTGACAAACAGGATATTGGTCCGGTTACCGTCCTGTTCGCGCGGCGAGGCGGCGTAAAGCAGCGTTACCCAGTCTGATTCATTGGCATATTCGGCAAGGTCATAACTCTTGGAAAGCTGCATGATCGCCTCGCCGGCGATACGGGTGCCGATGCCGTTGCGGATCGCCGCCGAATAGACACCGTCGATCAGCCGGTACTTCTGCACCACTTGCGGCTGGTCCTCGGGCTTCTTGACTGCCGACAGGTCCTTGTCCGCCCAGGGATCGACCGAAGGCATGAAGGTGCCGTCCTGGCTGGCGGCGAGCGCGCCGATATATTTGCCCGGCTCGTAAAGGGCGATCTGCACCAGCCGGCTTTTTCCGGTGCCCGCACCGGGTTGCTGGGCAAAGCGTAGCGCCACCACGGAACCGGCTGTCAGTTGGGTCAAGGAAAACTGCGTCGAAACCGCGTCGCCGGCAAACTTGGCGATCACCGGATTGATATCGCTCTTGGTGAGGAAATCGGTGAGTTCGACATCGCCGGTGACCTGCAGGATGCGATCGGTCGTGGCGCGCTGGCGGCTTGCCTCCGGGATGACATAGGCGGTCGAGACATTGTCCTCGATGGCAGTCTTCTTCCACTTGCTCTCGCCGGGGGCCAGGTTGGAACCGTTGAGTTCGCCCCAATCGTCACGGTCGGTGCCGGCATCGGTGGCGTTTGTCGAGATCTGCTCGGCTTTTGCGGTCGGCTGCTCGCCGGCGTCGTCCGTCCTGGTGTCCTTGGCGATATGGGCAAAGGATTTTGAGTCAGGCTGGACAGGCTGCGGTCTAGCGACTTTCTGGGCTTCGAAGAAGGCGAAATCGCGCTGTGTTGACGGTATTTTCAGCATCAGCTGGGTGCTGGTCGGCAGGATGCGTTCATGCAGCACCGCGACACTGCCGTCGACGCCGTATTTCGCCAGATCGGCCGGCGCGGCATACCAGCGCAGCCGCGAGGACGCCGTTGCATCATCGGGAAGCTCGATCCTCAGCGGCGAGCCGGCGAGATCGATGATTTCGGGCGCGTAAGCCGCGAGCATCTCGGCTTCGGAGGGTTGGTTGTCGTCCGTCACGTCGCTGTCGGTTACTTGCCCACGCCAGGCGAAATAGCCGTAAAGCCCGCCCGAGCAGACGATCGCCGCGAGCATGACAAGCGCCAACCGCCGCCAGAATCGCGTCCTGCGCGATTTGCGGATCTCGCTTCTCCTGATGCTGAAACTGTCGTCGATCCTGTGCATCGCAGCCATAGCGAGACGTGGAAAATAACGGACCGATCGCGCGGTCTACCGGTATTTCCAAGCTTATGCAGTAATCCAGGTTACAGCATGTGCATGCATTGTCGAGTAGATACTTATCCAAGGCCGATAGGTAAATCCCGTAGAGTAGGTTTTGCCCTTTTGCCTTTCCAGTCAGGTTGCCGGATGCTATGTTCGGTTGGCATTCTGTGTCGCCTTACTGAGGAAATCATGGTGGAGGGGCGTATGATACGCATTGGAATGGTACTTGCCGCCGCACTCTTGGCCGCTGGCTGCACGACGACGCCGGCGAAGGCGCCCGAAGGGCCTGCGCTTGTAGGAAAGGTCAAATCCCAGCCTGGCAACTGCTACTATAAGGATGCATCGGGGAAACTCTTCATCTCCCCATGTAAGTAAGTGCCTTCGCTGTCGGCGCACCTTGCGTGAAAAAACGAGTGGAGTGGCGAACGGCGAGATTTTGCCGGGCAGTTGGCGAATAATATCGTTGATCGCCACGTCTACGATATGCAGTACGCCGTCGGCCGCAGGGCCGTGCGACCGCAGAAGCGTGGTCGGTTTTTGTAGTTGAAAACCAAGGACACCCGGATAGGGTGGAGCGACGTCACAAACCCGTGACTGGTCTGAGCTGAGGAAACGCGACATGTTGGATATCAGCCAGCAGGACCGTTCGGCAATCCTGAAGGTCCCAGGCGGCGAGGATGAAATGGTCCTCGCCCGGTTCGACGGCTCGGAAGGCGTGAATTCGCTGTTCGAATATCGGATCGAGGCGCTGTCGGAGACGGGCGACATCGATTTCGACAGCAAGATCGGCAAGAACGTTTCTGTTACTTTCAAGGGCCTTGACGACGGCGAGCGTGTTTTCGACGGCATCCTGACTGAAACACAATGGCTCGGCGTGCGAGACGATCTTCATGTCTATCGCCTCGTCCTCAGGCCTTGGTTCTGGATCCTGTCGCAGCGCAGCGATTGCTTCATCTTTCACGACAAGACCGTCACCGACATCATCTCGGAGGTCTTCGGGCGTCATTCCTTTGCGCAGTTCGAGGACCGCACGACCGGCGAGTATAGCCCGATCGAATATTGCGTTCAGTATCGTGAAACCGACATGGCCTTTGTCTGCCGGCTGATGGAAAAGTTCGGCATCAATTATTTCTTCACGCATCAGGAAGGCGAGCACAAGCTGATCCTGTGCGACAGCAACGAGAGTTTCGACCCCGCGCCGGGCGGGTCTCGCCCCTATGTGCCGCTTGAGGGCACCGACCGGCGCGACCGCGAGCTTTTCACACACTGGATCCCGGAGCGCCGTTTCACCTCCGGCCGCGTGGTCTATCGCGACTACAATTTCAAGAAGCCGACCGCGAAGATGGAAGCGGAATATAACGGCACCGCATCCTACGAAAATGCCGGACAGGAACTCTACGACTATCCCGGCAAATATGACGAGCAGCCGGACGGGACGAAACTGGTGACCGTGCAGCTTCAGGAGGAGGAGGGGCAGGACAAGCGCTGCCTCGGCAGCGGCAATTGCGTGTCGCTCTATCCCGGAACGCTGATGACGCTGACCGATCACCCTTTCGACTACAACAAGGAATATGTCGTGCTGGCCGCGCAGCACAGCTTCACCTCGCAGCAATACCGCTCCGGCGGCGGCGCGAGCGGCGATATCGACTATGATGGCCAGTTCGAGTGCATCGACAGCAGCATCCCGGTCCGGCCGCCGGTGGTCACCCGCAAGACCATGGTTCATGGCCCGCAGACGGCCGTGGTGGTCGGCAAGGAAGGCGAGGAGATCGATTGCGACGAATATGGCCGCATCCTCGTGCGCTTCTTCTGGGATAGAAAGGACGACCAGTCGATGCGCTGCCGCGTCGGGCAGAACTGGGCCTACAAGCAATGGGGCGGAATGATCATCCCGCGCATCGGCATGGAAGTGGTCGTTGAATTCCTCGAAGGCGACCCCGATCGTCCGCTGGTCACCGGCTGCGTCTACAACAACGACAACATGCCGCCATACTTGCTGCCGGGCAACAAGACGCGCTCCGTGTTCAAGACTCACAGCCACAAGGCCGACGGCTACAACGAAATCCGCTTCGAAGACGAGGCAAACGAGGAAGAGGTCTGGTTCCACGCGCAGAAATATCACAATGCGGTGGTGGAGGATAACGAAACCTGGCAGATCGGTGCCAACCGGCACAAGTCGGTCGGAGCCTCGCAGTCGGAAACGGTCGGGACGGACAAGGATATCAAGATCGGCGCTGACCATCGTGAGGAAATCGGCGGCGAGATGGACCTGACCGTCGGTGCCGCGAGGATCGAGAAGATCGGTGCGGACGATTCCACGACGGTCGGAAGCGACCAGTTGAACAAGATCGGCGGATCGCTGATGACCGACATCGGCATGGATCATGGAATGAAGGCCGGCATGGGTCAATATCAGGAAGCCGGCATGAATTTTCACATCAAGGCCGGCATGAGCGTCACCATCGAAGCGGGATTGTCGATCACGCTGATGGTCGGCGGCAATTACATCAGCATCAGCCCGGCTGGCATATCGATCGAAGGCCTGCCGATGGTGTCGATCAACTGCAGCATCCCGGCGCCGCCGCCGCCGCCGCCGATGACCATCAAATCGCCGGCGCAGCCTAAGAAATATAAGGGCCCGCATGCGACCCGCTATAAGCGTTCGTTCCAGAAATAGGAGCCCGGAGATGCTCAAGCACCGTATGGTAAGGAGCGAACAATGAAGCCCGCGGCGCGCCTGACGGACATGCATACATGCCCGCTTGCGACGCCGGGCACGCCGCCCATTCCGCATGTCGGTGGTCCGATCATGCCGCCCTGCTATCCGCCGGTGTTGATCGGTATGCTGCCGGCTGCGCGGGTCAGCGACATGTGCCTGTGCGTTGGACCGCCAGATGTCATCGTGCAGGGCTCCCCCACCGTTTTTATCGGCATGATGCCGGCCGCGCGTATCGGCGATATGACTGCCCATGGCGGCGTCATCGTCCAGGGCTGGCCGACGGTACTGATCGGCGACTCGGGCGGTGGGCCGGGCGGAGGTGCTCCCGGCGGAAGTGCTCCCGGCGGCATTGCGATGCCGTCAACTCCTGCTTCGCCATCGAGCAGTGCGGCCTCCGGCACTTCGAGCCAGACACCGTCCGCCGCAGCGAGCCCTGTACCAGCCGCCATTCCGGCATCCGCATCGGCGAAAATGAAAAAGGCGCTCGGCCTTATAAGAATTGCTGGCAGCGCGGATCAACATGACGCAGAGTTGGTTGCAAACGAGCTGGCCAAATTTTCGGACGCTGATCTGGATAGATTGAAAGCCAATGGGTCAACGGTAGTTGTGTGTCGTGGCTCCGTAACTGAATATCGTACGGATTTGAAGAATGTCCATCCACGTGGCTGGCCTGCCGGTGCGACCTGGGACACGGTTCCCGGGCTACACGACGGCAATAAGAAGGAGGTCATAATCGCCACAACCGGGCACGGAACGCCAGCCGGCGCACATGTCCCCAAGACAGGAGAAGGCCATGGTTCCGAGAATGTTGTCGTTCACGAGACGGGTCATGCGCTCGACATGGACGGGCCTCCGCCGCCTCTAAATCAAGATCCGGCATTTCAAGCGGCTCGCAACCAGGATCTTGCGGCATTGCCGCCCTATGAAAGACAAAACGGAGACGCGGGGCTGCAGGAAAGCTTTGCCGAAGGGCTGGCGCGGTCGAAAGAAGGCAAAAGCTCAAATCAACCAAATCTCGATAATTATTTTAAGAACAGACCGTGATACAGTGGATATTTCTGATGTCCTTCGCCTTAATAACCGCAAATGAGGGCAACATGAACGCCTCGAAGGCTATCGGCACCGCGACAATGAATACAGACGGTTCAATCGTTCTGGATTTAAGGGCCGAAGATGGAAAAGGGTCCATCGGTCACGCCCAATTTGTCATCTTTCCGAGTGACCCGCGATATCGGGACATAATCAAAAATCTCAATGGAATAAGACCGGGAGAAAGTAAACTGTACTACGGAGATGAATAATCTAAAGAGAATTTGAGCGCGCGTGATGCTTCATTTGATATGTCGTAGATTTTATTCTAGCTTTAATCAAAACCGGTTAACGGGCCCAATTGCGGAATAGCATGCTGCCCGGTCGCTTTCATCCGCCGGGAGCCTATCGATGTAGTCTAATAGAGGCCGCGATAAGCCTGGATTGCAAACTGTACCTTGTTGCGTCTTTGGCCTTATCACCCGTAGACGGCAGGCGCTATTTGTTTCACAATTACGGAGGGCTCTACGCTCCGAGGCCGGGAGATTCAAAGTCGCGAATAGGCGCTGGAAGCTAAATGACCACACTCACCCTCCAGATCTCCAATCTCAATGAGCTGCCCGATGGTGGTCCGCTCACATTCACCGCGCATGGCCGGAGTTTCGAGATCGGCCGGGATCTGTTTCGCGATTGGGTGCTGCCGGACCCGGATCTGTTCATTTCGGGCCGCCATGCCGAGATCCAGTTCGACGGCCAGAATTATTATCTCAACGATGTCTCGCGCAACGGCACCTTCGTCAACGGCGCCACCCAGCGCGTCAAGAGCCCGTATCGCATCTTCAACGGCGACCGCATCGAAATCGGCAATTATATCATCGTCGCCCATCTGCTAGGCGAAGCTGCGCCGCGCGACTTCAACAGCAATAAGGACCAGGCATTCGGCGGCGATGACGACGATATCTGGGGCGTCGGCGCCGCTGCCGCACCACCGCCCGGGAACCGCAGGGATTTCATGCCGCGGCAGAATGTCAGTTATGCGGAGCCGGATTTTGCCCATTCCTATGTCGACATGCCGGCGCTGAACCCCCAGACCAGCTTCCCGACATCGCCTCAACCGGGCTTTCCGCCTGCCCAACAGGGTTTTCCCGCACAGCCGCAAGGCTTTTCCCCGCAGCCGCAAGGTTTTCCGCCGCAGCCAGCGGGCGGATTGCAGCATCCCGCCAATCCCTTTGCCGCCGAGACGGGCTTCAACCGGCCGACGCCGGGCGCCGCAAGCTGGCAGCCGCCGGTGCAGCAGGGCCAAAGCGCACCGCAGGACATGCGCGGCGTCATGCCGTCCACGCACGGAGCCGGCGGCTTCATGGAGGCGTTCATCCGGGCTACGCAACTGTCGCCGGCCACGGTGCAGAGCCGAAACGCGGCCGAACTTGGCGAAGAACTCGGCGAGATGATGCTGGTCGCCGTCGAACTGATGATGACGCTGCTCAATGCGCGCGCCTCCGCCAAGTCATTGGTTCGCTCCGCCGATCGCACGATGATCGGGCCGATGGACAACAATCCGCTGAAATTCGTGCCCGGCGCTGCAGCGGCGCTCGATACGATGATGGGCCAGGGGCGCGGCGGCTATCTCGATGGCAAGCGGGCTTTCCGCGAGGCTTTTGACGATCTCAAGAACCACGAGATGGCGACCTATGCGGCCATGCAGAAGGCGCTCTTTCGTCTGCTCGAGGACGACCTTTCCCCCGAAGCGATCGAGAAAAAGCTGCCGAAGTCGGCATTTTCCAGCAACAAGGCCAAGGCCTGGGATGCTTATGTCTCACGCTGGAACGGCAAGACCGAGGGCCGCGACAATGGCATGCTCGATGTATTCCTCACCTATTTCGGCGAGGCATACCGCGAAGCCGCCGGCAAGAAGCGTTGATCTCGATCGTCTTGCAGTGCACTTCTTCTGGCACACTGCCGGTTTACTGCCGGGCGATGTCTTGTTTGAAAATTGCCGGTATGCACCGCATAAGACTGGTGCGTGAAACGTCGTTGAGATAGGTGGCCGTGGCAGGTTTGTTTCTGCCTCGGCTTTCCAGGGAGCTCGTCAACCGGAAGAAGCGCGTGCTGCAGTCGGTGGTTGCCATCGTGAAGATCGCCACGGGTCGGGAAACGCTCCTGATCGGACCGTCGGCTGCCTTCGGCGCCAATGCCCGACGCCACCTCATTCGCGATCGCAACCGATTGAGGCACAAGCTGGACGTGTTCATGACGCGACCCGGTGCTGCCGATCTGGTTCGTCCCTACCTCCGACGGTGGGGCCTGCACTGGGCTCATTCGCGCCTGTCGGAAAGAGAGACCATAAAGGACGCGCTGCTGCGGGCGGCGGCCTCCGGACAGCTTGCCATCGCGGTCGTACCTGAGACGACGCTGGCCCTCGCCGCGATGCGTCCGGCTGAGAATGATTTTGCCCGTGCCGCACGCCTCGCACAGCAGCCGGCAGGCGACGCGCTGCCGAACGCGATCGTGGATCGGGTGGCCATCGTCCTTGAAATGGTACCCCGCTACCTGACCGGCGCCGCCAAAAAGGCCTTCGAGGATGCGGTAGCCAGTATCGGCATCGGCGTCATGGCCGGCATCTTTGCGACCTGGCTGACCGCCCATGCGGTCCCGGGCGTCGATATCGCCCTCTTCATTCTCGACGTGTACTTTCTGGGTTCCGGCGTCATTGCCGCTTTCGACGCGATCACCGAGACGATGCGGCGCGTCGCCAACGCTCGGTCGCGTGCCGATCTCGAGCCGGCGGCAAAGGCTGTCGCGGAGGCGATCACTGCCCTTGTCGTGGCAGGCATTTTTCACAAACTGATGAAGGCGCGGGAGCCGGCTCGCGGGCCAGGCAAGGAGGGCGGGCTGCAGGTGGTCGAAAAGCCCGGCAGCGGACCGAAGGAACTGAAGGCGGTGAGGGAGTCGCGGAGGCCCAACGTCACGTCCGAAACGCACAAAGGCGAAAGCCCCGGATCAAAGTCCCCGACATCTCCGACGTCAGCAGCGCCCTCGACATCTGCTTCGCCCCCAACGCCCGCAACGCCAGTTCTTGTTGAAAAATATCAACGTGCGCCGGCTGCCTCCCTTTCGAACGTCGAAGCACGAAAGTGGTATCTTGAGCAGGAAGCGAAAATTCCGCAGATCATCGACCGGAACGCTTCACTTGAAACGCAGGCGAAACAGGCCTTTAATTTTAGGAACGAAATCAGGACTGCGGCCCGAGATGCAATGGCCGATAGGGACGCTGCTGCAAAGCTGATGCGCGAAGAGCGCAATATCACTTGGGAGCAGCTTGTAGAAAAAAAACGCAAAGAAGGGTTTACTGGTGACGATGTTTATAGGGAGATCATAAACAGCTCCCAGAAATCGCGTAAATCCGTAAACGACAAGCTAGGCCTGTGAAATGATAAGAGAGATCGAAAACAGCGGAGCGAAACTGGAACTTGATTTGTTTCCGATCGAAAGCGAGGAGCAATTCCGGCGGGTAGCTGAAATAATAAACAAGGACCTGGGTTTCGCGATCACCGAGCGGGAAGATGGACCAGGTTTCAGCTATTGCCTGTTCGAAGAAGACGGTACGACGATGAAGCTCTACTATTCCAGCATCGAGGGCGTCGGGATCGAAGCGACGGACGAGGACGCGGCTCCTATGCTCAACCGGGTGCGCGATCATTTCAATGCGTTGCTTTCTAAATAGGTCGGGTTGAATGAAGCGTAAGGATTGAAATGTGGCAGCGACCCTTCTAGACCGCATCAAGCACGATCCCGAGCAGCAGGACCTCTTCAAGATCCTGCGTGAGATCGAGCGCAATTTCCCCAACAAGCCGCGTATCGGCGACAGCACAGTGTTGGCTGACGAAGTGGTACGGCTGATGCAGGACCCGTTCCTGGCCTTTCCGGCGACCAATGTCGGCGAAGGCGAGGTGACGGAAGATGGGCGCATCCGGCTGGTGACACGGTTCCTGGGCATGTTCGGCCCACAAGGCGCGCTACCGCTCTATGTTACCGAGACCGCCAAGGAATGGCTGAACGCCCGCGATCCGTCCTTCGCCCGCTTCGTCGATATTTTTTCCACGCGCTTCCAGCAGCTCTTCTTCCGCGCCTGGGCGGATGCACGGCCGATCGCCCAATATGAGCGGCCTGAGAGCGACCGGTTCCTCAGCTATCTCGCCTCGTTTGCCGGCTTCGGCACGCCGGCAGTGCGCAATGTCGATACAACGCCCGACGAAGCCAAATTGCCCTTCGTCGGCATTGCCAGCATGCAGGTCAAGACCGCACGCGGTCTGGTCCAGATCCTGCACGGCATATTCGGCGTCGATGCCGAGATCGTCGAATGGGTCGGCACCTGGCTTGATTTCGAGCCGGACGATTGCATGGCCATCGGTCGCAATTCCTGCCGGCTGAGCGGCGACGCCTTCGTCGGCAAGCGTGTGCTTTCGATCAACGAGCGGATCCGGGTCAAGATCCTGTGCAATGATCTTCAGCAATACCAGAGTTTCCTGCCGGTAGGGGCCGAATACAAAAGATTGACAGACCTGATATTCTTTTATCTAGGTTACCGTCAGGAAGTGGAAATCCAACTCGGCATCAATTCCGCCAGGTCTCCGCATGTTGCCTTGGGAAAGCAGGGACGTCTGGGCTGGACATCATGGATGCAACGCAAGCACGGCACTCCGCCGCCATACCATTTCGACGCCCATTTCCGGGTTTGATAGCGCAAGCAGCCAGCCCGGCCGATCTTGAGAGGAAGGAAGGGGAGCGCGCATGACCGATATCAACGTTGAAGCCGTCGCCGGCAAGATGAATTCCGCTGGTTACGACGGATTGATGAAGGCTTTCCGCCAGGCGCGGTCTGCGGCCAACAGGAATATCGAGCTCGCTCATTTCCTGCTGCACCTGATTCAGAACGACCGCTCGGATCTGGCCACGACCCTTGATGGCCTCAAGGTCGACCGGTCGAAGATCATCGCCGATCTCACCGCCGCTACCGACAGGTTGAGCCGCAACCAAACGGAAATGCCGGCTTTTTCCCCGCAGATCATCGAATTGCTCGACCGCGGCTGGCATTTCGCCACGCTGATGTTCGGCGAAACCCAGATTCGCACCGGCCACCTGCTGGTGGCGGCGTTGAAGACGCCGACCTTGCAGCGGGTCGTCGCCGGCCTGTCGCCAAAGCTCGGCATGCTTGATGCGAACGCGGTCGTCGACCAACATAAGAAGCTCTGGGCCGATTCCGATGAGAACAATCTGCGGCCGATGGATTATTCCGAGCAGGAAGCGGCCACCGCACCTGGTGAGCCGCCCAAGCGCGGCACCTCCGCGCTCGATCGCTTCTCGGTCGACATGACGGCGCAGGCCGCTTCGGGCAAGATTGATGCCATTGTCGGCCGCGACGACGAGATCCGCCAGATCATCGACATCCTGTCGCGCCGCCGGCAGAACAATCCGATCCTCACCGGCGAGGCCGGCGTCGGCAAGACGGCCGTGGTGGAAGGTTTTGCCCACAAGATCCATTCCGGTGACGTGCCGCCGCATCTCAAGGGCATCCGGCTGCTGGCGCTCGACATCGGCCTGATGCAGGCCGGCGCGTCGCTCAAGGGTGAGTTCGAGCAGCGGCTTCGCGCCGTGATCGACGAGGTCCAGTCGTCGCCGACGCCGATCATTCTCTTCATCGACGAAGCCCATACACTGATCGGCGCCGGCGGCGCCCAGGGCACCGGCGACGCCGCCAATCTCTTGAAGCCGGCGCTGGCGCGGGGCACGCTACGCACCATCGGCGCTACGACCTGGTCGGAATATCGCCAGTATTTCGAAAAGGACCCGGCGCTGACCCGCCGTTTCCAGCCGATCCAGGTGGGTGAACCCGATATCGAGCGCTGCTGCGACATGCTGCGCGGTATCATTGGCCAGATGGAAGCGCATCATAAGGTGAGGATTTCTGACGACGCGATCGTCTCGGCCGTGCAATTGTCGCGGCGCTACATTCCGGCCCGGCAATTGCCGGACAAGGCGGTCAGCCTGCTCGACACGGCCTCCGCCCGCGTCGCCATCAGTCAGGCGACCACGCCCGCGGCGATCGAAGATTTGCGCGCCCGCATAACGGCGCGTGAGAAGGAGAAGGCGCTGCTCGAGAAAGAAGCCGATCTCGGCGCGGTCAATGCCGCGCGGGTTGCCGCCGTCAACACCCAGATCGAAGAGGCAAAAGTCAAGCTCGCGGAACTCGAAGGCTACTGGCAGTCCGAGAAAGCGCTGCTCGACAAGATTATGGAGCTTCGCTTGTCGCTGGCGGAAAAGCGCAAGGCGGCTGCCGAGGGCGGCGACGCCGGCGAGGTCTCGGACATCGAAAAATCGCTCGCGGCGGCGATGACGGAGCTCGAAGCCATCCCGGCCGAATTCCGCATGCTCTACCCGCATGTCGACTCCCAGTCGGTCGCCTCCGTGGTCTCGGACTGGACCGGCATTCCGGTCGGCCGCATGGTCAAGGATGAGATGGAGGCGATCCTGCGTCTTCCCGACATCCTCAATCGCCGCGTGCTCGGCCAGGAGCATGCGCTGAAGATGATCTCGCGGCGCATCGAGACGTCTCGCGCGCAACTCGTCAATCCCAACAAGCCGATCGGCGTCTTCATGCTCTGCGGCCCCTCCGGCGTCGGCAAGACGGAGACGGCGCTCGCGCTCGCCGAAGCGCTCTATGGCGGCGAGCAGAATGTCATCACCATCAACATGTCCGAATTCCAGGAGGCGCATACCGTCTCGACGCTGAAGGGTGCACCTCCCGGCTATGTCGGTTATGGCGAGGGCGGCCGCCTGACCGAGGCTGTGCGCAGGAAACCCTATAGCGTCGTCCTGCTCGACGAGATCGAGAAGGCGCATCCTGATGTGCACGAACTGTTCTTCCAGGTGTTCGACAAGGGCCAGATGGAAGACGGCACCGGCCGGATGATCGATTTCAAGAACACGCTGATCATCCTGACATCGAATGTCGGAACAGACCTTATCATGCAGATGACCCAGGGCGGCAAGGCTCGGCCCGATGCCGAGCAAGTCAACGTCGCGATCCGCCCCGACCTGCAGGAGGTCTTCCCGCCGGCGCTGCTCGGCCGCATCGTCACCATCCCCTATTACCCGCTCTCCGGCGAGCGGCTTGGCGACATCGTCCGGCTGCAGCTCGACCGTGTGGTGAAGCGCATGCGCGACAATCACGGTGCCGCGCTGAGCTATGACGATGCGGTGGTCGAGCATATCGTCGCGCAATGCACGGATATTGATTCGGGCGGCCGCATGATCGACAATATCGTCACCAACTCGCTGCTGCCCGAAATGTCGCGCCGCATCCTGTCGCTCGCCATCGACAAGGGCAAGCTGGAGCGCATGCATGTATCGATCGTCGACGGCACCTACCGCTATGACGTGACCGCCATAGATGGCGAGCCGGCTGCCGCCGATGAGGACGATAGTGTTGCACCCGGAGCGATGGATGACGCATTGCCGACTGATGTCGAGGAACCGGTCGGCGCGCCATGACCCGCTCAGGCCGACATATTGAAAGTTGATGGCAATAGCCATCGACGCAAACGAGTTTGCAGTTGGTCAGATTGCCTCGGGAGACGAGGTGATTGACCTTGCCGGGCATCTTCCATCATGACCAGATTGACATCGATCCTGCTCGCCCTGGCCGCCTGGTTCTTGCTGTCGTCGGAGGCGCATGCCGAGTTCACGATCTGCAATCAGTCGCTCGATGTCTTCAACATCGCGGTCGGCCGCCAGGAGGGTGACGACTTCGAGACGGAGGGCTGGTGGGTGCTTGGCGCCAATCGTTGCATCGATGTCATTCGCAAGCCGCTCGACGATCGCTATATCTACCTCTACGTCGAGGACGTGTTCTCCAAGCCGGTGCTGCAGGGGCGGCTGCCGGCCTGCATCGCTACGGGAAAATTCCTCATCGACGGTGAGAAGGATTGCTGGCAGCGGGGATACAAGGAAGCCTCGTTCACCGAAGTGGACACCAAGGATCAGGAGCGCTGGACATTTATCTTGCGCTCATCGCAATAATCAACCGGCAGGTCTTCGCAGCACCGGAAGGTGCATTGGCGGAAATTGAACGGATTTCAGGCGCTGAAAATGGATAGACCGCGGCACAATGCCCCGCTGGCGGCGGTAACAAGAATTCACAAAGAGTTTCCGCGGTTTATCCTGTATGCTGGCGATATTGACCTGTGCGGCTGCTGAAGTATTGTCTCTCAACCTGTAACAGAGGATTAGTGCGCGGATGTCATGGCATAGCAAGCTGGTCTGGGCGGAAGGTCTGTTCCTGCGGCAGCATCACCTGCAGCAGTATGATCGCTATGTCGAGCACCTCCTGGAAACCCGGGTCCGCAGCGTCACGCCCTATCCCTGGGGTTTCGCCGAACTGGAGATCAATCGCGACCTCATTCAGCAAAGCAAGTTCGGCCTGCGCCGCGCCGCCGGCGTTTTCCAGGACGGCACGCCCTTCGATGTGCCTGATGTAAGCCCCGAGCCGCTGCCGATCGACATTCCCGAAGCGGCCGAGCGCAAATATATCTGGCTGACCATGCCGGTCGCCACCGCCAACATGCAGGAAATCGACATGCCCGGCAGCGCCAACGGCAGCCGCTACACGCGGGCGCTGGAGAAGGTGCGGGATACAACCACCAATATGCAGATCGACGAGGAGATCGAGATCGCACATCCTCGTGCCGAATTGACGATCAGCGAACAGCCGAAGCCCGGCTATCACAATCTCCGGATCGCGCGCATCCTCGAAGTCAAGGAAAAGACGATCGTGTTCGACGAGACGATCTGCCCGCCGCTTCTGGTCAGCAACGCCCATGGCGTGGCCCGCGGATGGCTGGACCGGGTGATCGGCTGGGTGGAAACGCGGCTCGAAGCGCTGGCCCGCTATGCCGCCGACCCGAGTTCCGGCGGCGGCCTGCAGGCGCTGGATTATTACATGCTGCAGATGCTCAATCGCGAGGTCAACGTCATCAAGCACTATCGTGCGACCCGCTATCTGCATCCGGAAAAGCTCTATATCGAATTGATCAGGCTTGCCGGGGAATTGTCGACCTTCTCGAACACCCGCATCGCGCCGGAATTCCCGGCCTATGATCACGACAACCTGCATGAGGTGATGGAACCGGTGCTGACGGTGATCCAGCGCCTGCTGAGCCTCGATATCGGCCGCGCCATCCGCCTCGACCTGACGGAAGTCCGCGCCAACGCCTTCCTCGCCAATGTCAACGACCGGAATCTGTTCCGCAACGCGCGCTTCGTTATCGAAGTTTCCGCCAGCATGCCGTTACAACAGATACAGCTGAAGTTTCCCGAACTGTGTAAGGTCGCGCCGAACAACAGGATGCGTGAAGTGGTCCAGACCAATCTTCCAGGCCTGACGGTCGTGCATATGCCGACGCCGCCCCGGCAGATCCGGACGATCATCGACCATGTCTACTTTCAACTTGACAAGAATTCCCCTTTGTGGCCGGAATTCAGCGTTGCGAGCGGAATAGCCCTGCATTTTGCAGGTAATTGGCCCGGCCTCCAGTTGGATCTGTGGGCCATCGTGGACGATCAGAGATGAGCAATTCCGACGATCCCTTCGCCAACAATGGGAGGACCGTTATCCGGCCCCGCCCGGGCGGAGCGGCGTTGGGCAACAACAACCCCGCCGGCGGTCCGTTTACCGGCAGCCCTTTCCCCAACAACCAGGGCAATTCGCCTTTCGGCTTCGACGGTTTTGGTGGTGCAGGCGGCCAGCAGCGCATCATGGGCCAGCCGCCGGGTGTCGACTGGGCCTTCGATGATCCGACGCTGTCGCGTCAGCCGCAGGTCCAGGCGCCGGCCCGGCGTATCCCGCTGCAGGTGGCGCTCAATTCCAAGATCGGCCAGCAGGTCAAGGCCGCCAATCCGATCACCCAGGCCGCGACCCCGCTGCTCACCCTGCTTGGCCGTCTGCGGCTGCAGGTGATCGAGATGGACGCCGTGCCGCTGATGCGGCATGTCAGCGGCACGATCATGCAGTTCGAGAAGAACCTGCTCTCCGCCGGCATCGATCCGGAACAGGTTCGCACGGCGAAGTATGCGCTCTGCGCCACGGCCGACGACATCGTCCAGAACCTGCCGGGCGACAAGCATATCTGGCTGCAATACAGCATGCTGGCGCAGTTCTTCGGCGAGCGCACGTCGGGCACCGGCTTCTTCGAATATGTCCGCCGGCTGGCCAACAATCCGGCGGTCTATTACGACTTGCTCGAGCTCATCCATGCCTGCCTGTCGCTCGGCTTCGAAGGCCAGTATCGCAGCATGGCCGGAGGCGACATCGAACTGCAACGCGTCCGGCGCGACGTCTACCAGACGCTGCGCAACGTCAAGCCGCAGGGCATGGTCGAGCTTTCGCCGCGTTGGCGGGGCATGCAGTTCAAGCTGGGAAAATTCCGCGACGGCATTCCACTCTGGGCCATCGCCGCCTTCTTGATCACGCTGCTCGCGGCAATCTATATCGTCCTGCGGTATCTCAGCGCCGATGCGGGCGAACTCTCCGCCAATTCATTGATCAACCTGCATCCTGGCAATGCGGTGATGATCGCCCGCGCGGCGCCGAAGCCGGACGAGGCGCCGTTCAAGCCGCTGCCGAAGATCGTCTCTCAATCGGAACTCACCCAGTTGCAGCGCATCCGCAAGGCCATGGCGCCGGAGATCGCCAAGAAGCTTGTCGATGTCCAGCCGGTCGGCCAGCAGATCGTTATCCGGGTCAGCAACCTCCTGCTGTTCGACTCCGGTAGCGCCGACGTCAAGCCGCAGTTCCAGGAGCTTGCCGAGCGCATCGCGACTTCGCTCAACAGGGAGCCCGGCGGCATCTTCATCGAGGGGCATACGGACAATACCAAGCTGAAGCCGACCAGCCCGTTCAAGTCGAATTTCGATCTCTCGGTCAAACGCGCCCAGGCGGTCGCAGATATGATCGGTCCAAAACTCAAGGATCCCAAACGGGTCCAGGTGTCCGGCAAGGGCGATACACAGCCCATCGCGGACAACAAGACCGCCGCCGGCAAACAATTCAACCGGCGAGTCGAGATCTCCATCCCCAAGGAGGAGTCGCTTTAACGGGGAGCGGACGCGAAAAGATCGCTGACCTCATGGCCAGCGATCCGAAACAAGCAAAACAGAGAGCATAGAGAAGGGCACGACGCTGAGACTGCTGCGCTGGATCATTTCGGGCATTGCGCTCGTCCTGCTATCCCTGGCGATCTGGTTCGCGGGACCGCTGCTGGCGTTTGGCGATTACGCGCCGCTGGCCGGTTTCTGGACGCGCGTGCTGATCATTGCCGGCCTGTGGTTCATCTTTTCCCTCGTCTATTTCATTGTCTGGTGGCGCCACCGCCGCCGCGAAAAGGCTCTGGAGGCGGCCCTTGCCGCCGCCGAAGAGGTGACGGGTGACGGTGTCGAACTCTCCGAGCGGATGACGGCGGCGCTTGCCACGTTGAAGAAGTCGTCCGGACGACGGACCTATCTCTACAGCCTGCCATGGTATGTGATCATCGGCCCGCCCGGCGCGGGCAAGACCACGGCGCTACTCAATTCCGGCCTGAAATTCCCGCTGCATGAAAAGGGCATTTCCTCGGTGGCCGGCGCCGGCGGCACCCGCTATTGCGACTGGTGGTTCACCGAAGAGGCGGTGCTGATCGACACTGCCGGCCGCTACACGACCCAGGATTCCGATGTCGAAGCCGACAAGAAGAGCTGGCTGCATTTCCTGTCGCTGCTCAAGCTGAACCGTCCGAAACAGCCGATCAACGGCGTGATCATCGCCATCAGCCTCACCGACATCATGACGATGAGCGCCGAGGAGTTGCAGCAGCATGCGACAGCGATCCGCAAGCGCCTGCTCGAACTCTACGAACAGCTGAAGGTGGAATTCCCGGTCTATGCGATTTTCACCAAGGCCGACCTGGTCGTCGGCTTCAACGAGTTCTTTGGCGGCTATTCGGAGGAAAAGCGGCGCCAGGTCTGGGGCTCGACTTTCCAGGTCAAGGAGCGCCGCGAGAACAAGGTTTCCCAGGTTCCGGCGGAGATCGACGATCTCGTCATGCGGCTGACAGAGGAGACGGCCGACCTCCTGCAGAGCGAGCCGGATGCGCTCGACCGTATCGCCATTTTCGGCTTCCCCAGCCAGATCGCCAATCTCCGCGACCCGATTGCCCAATTCCTCGCCACCATCTTCGAACCCACCCGCTATCATGCCAATGTCAATCTCCGCGGTTTCTACCTGACCTCGGGCACGCAGGAAGGCACGCCGATCGACCAACTGCTCGGGGCGATGCAGACGAGCTTCGCCAGCCCCAGCACCGCCCAGATGTCGGGCAAGGGCAAGAGCTATTTCCTTTACGACCTCTTGACCAAGGTCATCTACCCCGAAGCCGGCTGGGTCTCCAAGGACATGCGGGCGATCCGCCGCGAAGCCTTCTTCCGCTGGGGGCTGATCACCGTCATGCTGGTAACGACGATCGGGCTTTCAGCGCTTTGGTACATGGCCTATCGACAGAACCAGCAGGTGGTCGACATCGCCACAGCGGCCGAACGCCAATACCAGCATATCCGCGACAACCAGGCGACGTCGGTCGCTCCGGTCAACAGCGTGCCGTCGCTCGAAACGATCAAGCCACTGCATGTCATGCGCAAGCTCAACAACGATCTGGATGATGTGGAAGCGCAACGCTCGTGGTTTTCCGGCTTCGGCATGGGGCAGGAGGATCGCATCAAATCGGCGAGCGAGGATGCGTATCGCCTGTCGCTTGAAAGAGCGTTCCGGCCACGCCTGATCCTGCGCCTGGAGCAATTGCTCAACAAGAATATCGACGATCCCGGCGCCATCTACGAGACGCTGAAGGTCTACCTCATGCTCGGCGGTGCGGCGCCCAAGATCGAAGACGAACTGGTCCTCGACTGGATGCGCCGGGACTGGGAGGACAACCTCTATCCCGGACCGCAATACCGGCAAGGTCGGGAACTGCTGGAAGGATATCTCAAGGACATGCTGGCTTTGTCCAAGAAGCATGATCCATTGGTCCAGCTGGATGCAAACCTGGTCGACAAGGCGCAAAAATCGCTGGTCCGCCTGGGTCTGGCGGACCGGGCCTATGCGATGATCAAGAGCGCGGCGATCGCCGGCAACCTGCCGCCCTGGCGGTTCGTCGACCATGGCAATGCCAATGCCGACGTGGTTTTCGAGACGGTGGACAATTCGCCGCTCGAAGATATCCAGATCGACGGCCTCTATACCTATAGCGGCTTCCAGAGTTTCCTTATCGACCAGCTCAACGAGATGCGCGACCGGCTGGAAGCCGATGTCTGGGTGCTCGGCAAATATGCGACGCAGAATGCCGTCGAATCGCAATTCCAGAACCTCGACGACCTGGTGCTGCAGCACTATTACAACGACTATATCGCGGCCTGGGAAGGCATGATGGCCAATGTCCGGCTGAAGAGCCTTGCCAAGGACAAGCCCAAATATATCGTGCTGGCGACGGCCGCGCAGGCGGCGACCTCTCCGGTCATCGGCATCTTCCAGTCGATCCGCGACGAGACCATGCTGACGGAAGACCGGGACAAGGACAAGGGCGACAAGAAATCGGACGATGTTTCCAGCACCACCTCCGAAATCGGCAAAATCGCCGCCCATCGCCTCGCCGACAAAACGAGCGGCCTGACGCATTCGGCGCTGGACGTCTTGCTGCGCAAGTCGCAGAACCGGCTCGGCGACACCAATGCGCGCCCGGTGCTGCCCGGGCAGATCGTCCAGGCGCATTTCCTGGCCTATCAGCAGTTGGTCGATGGCCAGGCGGGCGCTCGGCCGATCGACACGCTGATCCGCAATCTCTACGACATCAATGTCGATCTCACCAATGCGCTGGAGCCGACCCAGGCCGACAAGGCGGCGGGCGACCTGCAGAACCATATCAGCAATCTGCAGGTCAATGTCTCGCGGCTGCCGGCGCCGCTGTCGCGGATGATGCAGGGCGCAATTTCCGAATTCGAGGGTGATTCCGCCGGCACCACGATTGCCGAACTGAACCAGAAGCTGGTGAGCCAGATCACCGCCGTCTGCCGCATGACGACCACCAACCAATATCCGTTCAGCCGCAAGAGCACGCGTGACGTGCCGCTCAGCGAATTCAACAAGCTGTTCGCGCCGAACGGCCTGATCGACCGCTTCTTCGCCGAGAACCTGATGAAATATGCCGATACCAGCGGCGCTAAATGGACTTGGCGGCAGGATACCCGCATCGGTCAGGCGCTGGCGCCGGATGCACTGCTGCAGTTCCAGAGGGCGGCCGACATCCGCGACGCCTTCTTCTATTCGAACGCACCGCAGGCCGGCCAGCCGATGATCGTCAGGCCGAAGAGCGTCTCCTCCAATGCCGACTCGGCGATTGTCGAGGTCAATGGCCAGCCCGTCGAAATCAAACAGACGCCGACTCCGGAAATGAATATCGTCTGGCCCAATTCGACGGGCACGACCGCCAGCGTGTCGATCTTCCCCGAAATGCCCGATCGCCAGAGCGACATTGCTGCAAACGGCCCCTGGGCGTTCATGCGGCTGATGAGCAGTGGCCGGGCTTCGGACAACGGACACGGGATGGACGTGCGTTTCGTCCTCGGCGGCCGTGAGGTCGCCTTCGGCGTCCAGGTGTCGACGGACAAGAATCCCTTCAACCTGCCGGCTTTGTCGGAATTCAAATGTCCGGGGTCGTTCTGATGCCAATAGGGGTGTTCGGCAAATATCCCGGCAGGCGCGACTTCATCTCGGTCGGCATGCCGCAATCGATCCTGTCGCCGCTGGAGAAATGGCTGCAGGCGGGCCTGGCGACCAGCAAGGAGGCGTTCGGCATGCGCTGGAAGGAAATGTTCCTGGTCCAGCCGATCTGGAATTTCCGGCTTGGCCGTGAAATCAGCGGCGTGGATTGCCTGGGCGCATTCATGCCGTCGGTGGATGGCGTCGGCCGCTATTTCCCATTGCTGTTGCTTGCCTATCCCGGGGATAAGAGCTTCGGCTACCCGCTCTGGATGGACCTCGATATCGACGGCTGGTTCGGCACAGTGCATGCCGCACTTCTCGCCACGCTGTCTGACCGCGATCTGCCTGATCCGGCAGAGATTGCGAAATCCGTCGCCGAGCCGCCATCGGTCGCGATTGTTGAGGGCGAAGGCAAGCAGGGCTCGCGCGGTCTCAGGATAGAAATGGGCGAGCAGGACCGCGGCGACTTCCGCGAGGTCCTGCAGCGCCATGATCTCGCTTTTGCCGGAAATCGCCAGTCGGTCTGGTGGACGGACGGCGGGGCGCATGTGGCGCGCCAGGTTCTGGTCGTGCCGGGAATGCCGGAGCCACACGTGTTTTCGGGAATGCTGGGGCCGACTGCGATCGTTCGGGAAGCTCAAGCAGGCGTCTGAAAAATCTCGCGTCCTGCGTTGCGTGAAATGAGGAGGATGGCGCGTCTTACTTTTGAAGCGCAATGTGAGAACCCGGCACGAGACTGGACATATCGGGGATAAAGGTCGAACTTGCATCGACGGAGGAGCCAATGGTCGGAAATCTGATGGGCAGGCCAAATCACCGACTGCGGGCGAATTCCTATGCGCAATCACATGTCGGCTGCGTCCGGGAATTGAACGAGGATCGCAGCTTCTCCAACGCGGTTTGCGGCGTCTGGGCGGTTGCCGACGGAATGGGCGGCCACGATGCCGGCGATCTCGCCAGTGAAGCGATCGTGCGCAAGCTGGAACAACTCACTCCTGCCGCCGATCCTAAGACCCTCAACATGATGTTCTGGGACAGCATCCGCCAGGCCAACTGGACGATCAAGGAGATCGCCAGGGATCGTGGGCAGGGCGTGGTCGGCAGCACTGTGGTGGCGCTTCTGATCTTCGACAACGCCTATCGCTGCCTCTGGTCGGGTGACAGCCGCGCTTACCTTTTCCGCAGCGGCGCGCTGCAGCAATTGTCCCGCGATCATACCGAATTGCAGGAGCTGCTTGACCGCGGCGTGCTGGATGCGGCCGATGCGGAGAATTACTACAGGAAGAACGTTATCGTCCATGCCATCGGCGTTGAAAGCGAACCCTATATGGATTTCACCGATGGTATTATTGTCTCCGGTGATATATTCTTGTTGTGCAGCGACGGCCTGACCACGCATGTCAGCAACGATGAGATCGCCGGCAAGATGCCGGGACGCCGCGCCAAGGATATATGCAGCGAATTGATCGACTTGGCTCTGTCGCGCGGCGGCACGGACAATGTCACGGTCAACGTCATTCAGTTCTATTCGTCGTCGACGACGATCACGGGCATGTCGCTGCCCCAGATCGCGGAGATAGCTGGAAACCCCAATGGAAACTGAAAACCATACGGGACCTTCTGCCGGAACATCGATCGGCCCTGGCACACGCCTCAACGATATTTTCGAAATCGACGAAAAGATCGCCATCGGCGGCATGGGCGAAGTGTTCCGCGGGCACAATGTCACCACTGACGAGGCGGTGGCGATCAAGATCGTGCTGGGCGAATTTGCCAAGGACGAGAAATATGCGAACCTGTTCTTCAAGGAAGCCAGGGTTCTCAGCAGCCTCAACCATCCGTCGATCGTGCGCTACCAGATCTTCACGATCGACAAGGCGATCGGCCGTCCCTATCTGGTCATGGAATATATCCACGGCATGTCGCTGGCCGAGCGGCTGGGGAGTGGTCCGCTCAGCGTCGCCGAAGTGCGCAGGCTGACGGCAAAGCTGGCGGATGGCCTGGAAACCGCACATGCGGCAGGCGTCGTCCACCGCGATCTATCGCCCGACAACATCCTGTTGTCGAACAACGACGTGGCCCATCCCAAGCTTATCGATTTCGGCATCGCCAGGACGACACAGGCGGGCCAAAAGACATTCCTTGCCGGCGAGTTCGCCGGCCGCACCAATTTCGCCTCGCCCGAGCAGTTCGGCCTGTTCGGCGGCAATGTCGAGGCCTCCTCCGACGTCTACAGCCTCGGCCTCGTCGTCATCAATGCGCTGCAAGGCATGCCGCTCGACATGAACGGCACCCAGTACGAGATGATCGAGAAACGCAAGCGCGTCCCCGATCTTTCGAACCTCGATCCAGACCTCAGGCCGATCGTCGAAGAAATGCTGGTGCCGGATCCTGCCAACCGGCACCTGACCATGGCAGATGTCGCTAATTATTTTTCCGGCCGTGAGCCGCTTGCCAGTTTGAAGCGCAGTGCTGAAGTGCCGGTCGACGACCCCGATGATTTCTGGACCAAGCTGCCGGACACCGTTCCCGCCACGACGGCGGTAGAGCCGACGCCCGAGGAMAGCGGTACCACGCTCGTTTCCGGTTCGGGCGACGAACCGGCGACGGCTCCCGAGCCTGAAAGACGGCAACAGGTGCCGGCCGCGGCGACCATCATTGCCAGCGCCCCGATGCCTCCTGTTGTTAGCGCCCCGATGCCGGCGCAGGCCGACACACCACCGCGCGAAGAGATGCCGCCCCAATTCGAACCGCCGGCGGTCGAGGCAAAGCCGATCGTCTGGGAAACGCAGCCGGTCATAACCACACGGACCCCCGCCGCATTGCCGGTGCGCAAGCGCGGCAGGGTCTGGCCCTATGCACTCACCGCCGCCGTTCTTGTCCTCGCCGTCGGCGGAGCCGGGGCGTTTTATTCCGGTGCGCTGAAAAATGTTGTCCTGCCGCCGGAGCTCGACGCCCTGCTTGGCAGGAAGGCCGACGACAAGGTTGTGCAGGGCGATTTGCCCGACCTTACCGCGCAACCCGACAAGCCGGCAAAAAAGCGGGATCATGTTGCCGCGGAACAGCCGATGCGAACCAAGACGCGGCCGGCGATCACGGAGGCGACGCAGGATGTTCCGGTTAAGCAGAAGACCGGCAAGAAGAATGACACTCTGACCACGGAGGTCGCCAGCACCACGACCACCGTTGCCAAGTCCACGGTCGAGGCCGCGAACCCGAAGGTCGATAATTCGGCCACTACAGTCGAGGTTAAGCCTAACGTCGTCGAAACGGCGAAGGTTGAGGCAAAACCCAAGGCTGACGACACGGCTCAGATCGGTGCGACGCTGGCGGCCAACGAGACAGCCAAGATCGATGCGAAGCCGAAAATCGCGGACAGCCAAGAATCCGATGTGACTGTTCAGAAGACGGAAACCYCATCCGACGACCACAAGGCCGAAGCCACTGCCGACAGCCAGAATAATAACAGCGCTTCCGACACCACGACCGATAACGCCGACAATTCGGGCGGCATATTGCCTGATAACAATCAGGACAAGGTCGCGCAGAACAAGCTGCCGACGGAAAATGCCGAGAAGCAGACCAGCGACGCTTCCACCAAGTCGAAGACCGATAGTGCTTTGCCAACCGACGACAAGGCAGTTGCTGATGTGACCAAGCCTCTGTCGTCGGACACGTCCAAGCAGGACCTCGATCAGACGTCAGGCAAGGTCGAAAACCCGGTGGTGCAGACGACCGCGGTGGCGGAGAAGGACGACAAGGTCGCCCAGGAGGAAAATCCATCGACAGTCGGCAAATCTGCCGAAGCCAACAACACAAAGCATGTCGAACCGGTCGACCATGTTGCTTCCGACACGACCGCGGGCAAACCGGCGAGCACGACCTCTCAGAAGCCGGTCGCGACGGTCGACAACCAGAGCAAAAACAACGAGACCACAGAGACCCATGTCGCAGCCACGGTGACCAATCCGGTCAAGACGGAGGATACGACAAACGACACGAATACCTCCGAGCCCAATATCGGCCTTCCGAGCGACGTGTTGCCCTCTGAGGGCGAGGTGAAGACCACGCCGTCGAATGTGACGGCGAACAATGTCGGCGAAACCACCCATGACGCGGTAAAGCCGTCGGATGCTGTCACCGAAAACCAGGTCAGCCCGCAGGACGATCACCAGGCAGATTCGACCGCAAACAAGACCACTGACTCCGCCGAGACGGAAACGAAGCCGGCTGACAGCGCGGCGGATGACAGCCAATTGCCTGCCGCCAACGACAACAGTGCCACCAAGACCGACAACAGCGTACAGCAGACGGAAGAGGCGACCAGCAAGACCCATCAGGCGACCGATACGGAAACGAAGCCGACGGATACGTCGCAAAGCGAGCAATTGCCGGCCACAAATGACAACGGCGAAAACACCTCCAAACCTGACAACGACACTCAGCAGACAGAGCAGGCCACAGACAAGACCAATCAGACGACCGACACGGAAACCAATCCGTCGGACAATTCGGCCGACAACAATCAACAGCCGGCCGCAAACGACAATAACGACAATACCGTCAATAACGCCGACCAGGATAATACGGACAAGACCAGCCAGACCGCAGACACCGAGACAACGCCATCGGACACGACGGCGGACAGCGGATTGCCCGACGAGACCAAAACGCATATCGACAATAACAACTCAGCCGATAATTCCGCAAACAAGCCCGAGGATCAGTCCCAGTCGACGGATGTTGCCGTCGGGGAGCCGACCACGGAAATCAAGCATCCGGAAATCGCCGTCGACGAGGGATTGGCTAAGCGCGACTCCTGGGTCGCGAGCTTCGTGGGCGGCGATTGTTTCTATGCCCGGATGACGACCAATGTCGCCTCGGCCGCGGGCATCATGGCGGTCGCAGCCGACAGTCAGCCCTTTTATTCACTCAACGATTCCTTCACATCCACATTCGGCCTGGAGCCAGCGCTACGCGGCTTGCCGATCGACACGCGTCAATGCGCGGTCACGGACCTGCTCAAGCAATTGCGTCAGGCCCAGAACGAGGCCCTCGACCTCCAGCTCACGCCGTCAGACCAGGTCGTCAGCGGTGATCCGCTGTCGAGCCAAGTCAGCGGCGTCAACAAGCCGTTCATGACCGCCTATCTGATCGACAATGACGGCAAGGTCTACGATCTTTCGAAAGACGTCAGGAACAAGGCGGGCCACGATGTGGAGTTGGAATACCGCGGCAAGGAAGCAAAGAGTAAAGTCAAGACCTTTAAGATCATGTTGCTGATCGGATCGGACAAACCACTTGCTGTCGACTTTCCGAGGAAGCCACCTCTCGCAAAGAATATCGTTCCAGCAATTGCTAAAGCAATCAATCTTCAGCCGGGGGGTGTCCAATATGCTTACGGATTCTTCAAGGTCGTTCCGAAGACAAACTAGAGACAATGCGGAGATCGCAAGGAAATTGCGCGGCAATGCTCGATTTTGTGACAGGTCTTGAGGTTTTTGTGACTGTAACCTGGGTAACAGGGCAGGGTATGTACTAGGCTCCGAGGTTTGACTTTATTACCGTTATTTGGTTAGATACAGCATAGACAACGAACGCCGACAGGGGGTTACGATGGCTGGTCCAGGGAAGATTAAGACGAGGAACCGCACCAAGGCGCGCGTTCAGATCACCTATATGAATCCGCGCGAAAGCGACAAGCTGATCGAGATTCCGTTCGTCATGGGCGTGATGGCCGATCTTTCCGGAAACGCGTCGCCCGTGCCGAAGCCGGTGGTCGCACAACGTGATTTCGTGCCCGTCGACATCGACAATTTCGACAAGTTCATGGAAAAGACGCGGCCCGGCATCCGCATGCGGGTGAAGAACACCCTCGATGCGAAAGCCTCGGAGCCGGGCCAGGGCAGCCAGATCGTCACCGAGCTGCAATTCAAGTCCATGGCCGATTTCGAGCCTGCGGAGATCGTCCGGCAGGTGCCGGCGCTGGCGACACTGCTTGCCGCCCGCGAGCAGTTGGAGAATTTGCGGACTTACATGCGCGGCAATGCCGAAGACCAATTGCAGAAACTGCTCAAGGACACGACGATGATGCGTGCTCTGAGCGGCAAGACCGAAGCTGAGGGTTGATCGCGCCTCGAAATGAGGCGCGACGGCTGAGATTATTTCCACTGGGACAACACAGATGGCAATCGGATCAAATGCAGGTGTAGAGGCAACCCGGACCGAAGCGGTGACCGAGGGTGCCGATGACTTTTCCAAGGCGCTGCTGCAGAGCTTTCAGCGGTACGACATCAAGGTCGATGACCAGAAGGTCAATGTCGCCGATCTCGACCGCGGCGCGGTCGAGCAATTGCTCGAACGGGAGCAAGACCCGCAGAAGCGGCAAAGGATCCGCGAAGCGAAGGAACTGAACGATAATGTCGACGCGGCGATCAAGACGCTCTGCGATCTGGCGCTGGAGAATTCCGACATTATCACCGATCGCGCCGATTGGACGATCCAGAACCTGATCACCGAAATCGACAAGAAGCTTTCCGATCAACTCAACCAGATCATGCATGCCGAGGAATTCCAGAAGATCGAGAGCGCCTGGCGCGGCCTCTATCACCTGGTCGGCAATACGTTCACGGACGAGACCTTGAAGATCAAGGTCATGAATATCTCCAAGGAGGAGATACACAAGGACGTCAAGAAATATCCGGACGTTCAGTTCGAGCAGAGCCCGCTTTACAAGAAAGTCTACGAAAAGGAATACGACACGCTGGGCGGCGAGCCCTATGGCGTCGTCATCGGCGATTACTATTTCGGCAAGGGCTATGCCGATATCGAAGTGATGCGCTACATGGCCAAGCTGGGCGCGTCTGCCCATTGCCCGTTCATTTCAAGCGCCGATCCCTCGCTGTTCAACTGGGGGACCTGGGACGACATGGTCGACGTCCGCGAGGTCAGCAAGATCTTCACAACCCCCGAATATGCCGGCTGGCGGTCGCTGCGCGACTCCGAGGATTCTCGCTATCTGGGCCTTTGCATGCCGCGCGTCATCTCGCGTCTTCCTTACGGCGCCAAGTCGGTCAAGGCCGAAGGCTTCGATTTCGAAGAAGAGACCTGGGGCCACGATGTCCGTAACTATTCATGGATGAATGCCGCCTATCCGATGGGCGTCAACATCAACAAGGCCTTCGAGGAATATGGCTGGACCGTGCAGATCCGCGGTGTCGAATCCGGCGGCGAGGTGATCAATCTGCCGACGCCGACCTTCGAGACCGATGATGGCGCGCTCGACATGAAATGCCCGACGGAAATCTCCATCAGCGATTCCCGCGAAGGTGAATTCTCGGCCGCCGGCGTGCTGTCGATCATCCATCGGAAGAACACGGACAAGGCCGCTTTCATCGGCGCCCAGTCGGTGTACCGGCCGAAGAAGATGGATACGGAGGAGGATACGGCGTCGCAGAACCTGTCGTCGCGCCTTCCCTACATGTTTGCCTGCTCGCGCTTCGCCCACTACCTGAAGGCGATGGTGCGCGACAAGATCGGCAGTTCGCGTGAGCGCGTGGAGCTCGAGCGCTGGCTGCAAACCTGGATCACCCGTTATGTCGATGGTGATCCGGACAACTCCACCCAGGAGGTCAAGGCCAAGAAGCCGCTCCGGGGTGCGAAGGTCGAGGTTTTCGAAGATTTTGAAAATCCCGGCTATTACTCCACCCGCATCTACCTCCGCCCCCAGTTCCAGCTCGAGGGTATGAAGGTGGGTCTGAGTCTGGTTTCGCGTCTGAAGAAGCAAGATTGATCAAGCGCGGCTCACGCTCTCGATCGCTATCGCAGCAACCAAGCTAGGAGATTACCGTGTCTACAAATATGCATCTTAAGATTGATTCGATTAAAGGCGAATCACGTGTTGAGGGTCACGAAGACGAGATCCAGATCGAAAGCTTCAGCTTTGGAATGTTCCAGCAGTCTTCGGTCACGCATGGTCATGGTTCGGGTGCCGGTCGCGTCGATGTGCGCGACATTGTTCTCACCAAGAATATCTGCAAGGCCGACGCGGCGCTGATGCAGTATTGCTGCAGCGGCAAGCCGATCGACACCGCCACCCTGATCTGCCAAAAGGCGGGTGGCGACAGCCCGGTGGACTATGTCAAGATCGTTCTGACCCAAGTGCTGGTCACCAGCCATTCGATCACCGGCGCGGAGAGCAGCGACACCGTGCATGTCGACCTGGCCCTCAACTTCGCGAGCTATGTCACGACATACACGCCCCAGTCGGCGCAGGGCACGGGCGAAGGTGATACGACCCAGGGTTGGGATATCGCCGCGAACAAGGCAGCCGCCTGATTTCCGATCGTTCGAAGCAAGACCGGCGGCAATTGCGCCGCCGGTGAAATCAGCCCGGTTGGGCTGAGCAATGTGAATGACGGGCGGCCAGGCTCTGCGTCGCTCCGGCGTTTCGACCGACGGGCCGTGTCCTCCAAGCTTCTTGCGCATGCCGTGAGCGGTGTCCGATACAGTCTTCGGTCGTGTTGGGATCTTTGGTCCGATGTTCGGCCACTGCCTGCGGCGAACTCGGCGGAAGTGAAGTGAAGACAGATGGCGGCTGAAAGCAGATATCAACTGTCCCTGTTCCAGAGGTTCCAGGAAAACTTCGAAGAGAAGACCGACCAGAACAAGCAGGAGGCCGCCATCGCTGCGGTTGGCCCCGAAATGCTGGTCGCGCAACGGCGCAGGAGCCTCGACGAGGCGGAACTGAAGCGCTCGATTGCTGAAAATGTCAGCCATATCGTCAATACGATCGACCTGCAGTCGGCGCTCGATGTCAGCTCTTACAGCTTTGTCCGCAAGTCGGTTCTCAACTTCGGCCTCTATGATTTCCATGGGCTCGCCAGCGAAGGGCAAAAGACCTCGCTGATCGAGCAGAATATCATGGCAGCCGTCACCTTTTACGAGCCTCGCATCATCAAGGAAACCCTTCGGCTGGAGCGGCAGAAAGTGGTCGATGACGTCGGCCAGCAGCTCGAACTGTCGCTCAGGGCGGATGTAAAGGCGCATCCGCTCGATTTCGAGATCGAGCTGACGGCAGAGGTCGATCTCTCGTCCGGCAAGATCCAGGTCACGAAAGGCGCATCCGTCGGATGAACCAGGAATTTCTCGAACTCTACGACCGCGAATTGAAGCTGCTCTATGAGCGCGGCAAGGAATTCGCTCAGGAATATCCGGAAATGGCCGGCCGTCTCGGCAACCTGACGGAGGAGCATGTCGATCCCCTGATCGGCGGGCTGTTGGAAGGCACCGCCTTCATGGCTGCGCGCGTGCAGCAGAAGTTGAAGAGCGAGTTCAGCCAGTTCACCGTCGAGCTGATCGAGCAACTGATGCCGGGCATCCTTGCGCCGACGCCGTCCTTCGCCCTGGTGCAGGCGCGCCCTGATGTATCGAATCCGGCCCTGATTGCCGGCACGAAATTGCCGGCAGGGAGCTACCTTGACGCCGAGTTCATGGAATCCAATCAAAGGGTCATCTGTCGCTACCGGATGGCGGACGGCCTGACGCTCTGGCCCTATCAGATCAGCAAGGCCGAGTATTTTGGCTCGGCGGCGGCACTGCAGTCGCGGGGTCTGGCACCCGCGCCCTCGGTCGCTGCCGGCATGGCGATCGAACTTGCCATGCCGGGCTGGGATGCACCGCCGAGCGGCAAGGCGAATGGCTTCAAGGTCAACAAGAGCACGCCGGATGTGTTGCCGATCTATTTGCTCGCGCCGGCGAGCGACGCCGGGTTGCTCTACGAGCAGTTGTTTTCCAAACTGCGACGCCTGTCGATTTCCTACAAAGACGAATTCGGCGACGCCAAGGTTCTGCCGCTCGGAAGCCTGGCCATCGAACCCGTCGGTTTCGAGCCGCACACCTCACTGTTCGGCTATGACGACCGCTTCTTCAGCGGCTTCAATCATTTGCGCGAGTTTTTCGCTTTTCCGGCCAAATATCTCGGCTTCCGCCTGCGTGGCCTCAAACAGCATCTCGCCAGGATTGACAGCGATCGCTTCGAAATCGTCTTCGAATTCGACAGTGTCGTGCCGCGGCTGATCTCGGTCGTCAACCCTGACGCTTTCGGCCTCTATGTCGTTCCCGCGGCCAATCTTTCGGAAGTGGTCTGCGCTCCCTTGCCGATGCGGACCGACGAGCATGAGCAAGCTGTTATCGTTGACCGCAGCCGGCCGCTCAACCATGAAATCTATCGCATACTGGACGTTGCGGCGCAATTTCCGCGCAACAAGGAAAGGGTGCAGGTCTATCCTCTCTACTCTGCCGCCAGCAACAACCTGAAGCTGTCAACCGCACTGTTCTATTCGAGCCGGCGGCTCGACCGGCGCAAGACGGACAAGGAACGGCGCGCCGGGCTCAGCAATACCTATCTCGGCACCGAAACCTTCCTCAGCCTCAAGGAACCGGCCGAGACGGTGGAGGCCGAACCGGTCAGGACCTTGCAGATCCGGGCGCTGGTGACCAACCGTCATCTCGCCGAGCGATTGACCGCGGCACGCGGCAAGGTGCGTTTCAAGCTGGTCGACAACACCACCATCCCTTTCGAGAGTGTGGCTGGGCCGACGCCGCCGCGCGAGTCGATCCTGCTTGGCTTGCAGCGCGGCAAGAGCGCCGAAACGGTGGGCAGCATGCTCTGGAAGCTGATTAGTTTCCTGCAGTTCAATCACATCGGCCTGGCCCTGCGCAGCAACAAGGACAGCGCCGCGGCATTGCGGGAATTGTTGATGCTTTTCGCCGATGTCGGCAACCCGACGATCGAACGGCGCATCCGCGGCATAACCGACGTGTCGACCCGGCCGCTGGTGCGGAAAATCCAGCAGGAAAACGGCTTCAACGTCGCTCGCGGCATGGAAGTGACGGTGACGTTCGACGAGGCGGCATTCGAAGGGCAGGGCGTGTTTCTGTTCGGTACGGTGCTCAAGAATTTCCTGTCGGAATATGCGTCGCTCAACAGTTTCACCGAGACGGTCATCGTCTCGAAACAGCGGCAACTTATCAAGCGTTGGGAGCATGTTATCGGCCAGCGCTCGCTCATTTGATAAGCCCGGAAATGGGCTTACGCCCCGAATAAAACAGCGCTGTCATGCGTCATCTAAGCAGCAGATAGCCAAAGTGAAGGGATGACCAGTCTAACCTCATTGCTGTCTTTGTTCCCGGCACGCACCGGTACAGATTGAGTAGACTGCGCTCCCATGAAGTTCTTGAACTGATGCTGAACCGGGTTATAATCTCGGCAAGGCGTAACCTAAGGAAGAGGTTAAGGCGATGCGAACCACATTCAGCTTGGCTTTTGCATTGGTCTGCGCAGCAAGTGTCGGCACTGCATTCGCAGGCGATGTGAAGACCTACACATCCGATGATGTCGTCAATTTCATGCTAGCCCAGAAGAAGGTGCTGGCCGACGCCAGGAAATCCGGCGCGACGCGCTCGGTCTGCATAGGCTCGGAGGAGGACTGCGGCGCCAAGACGCCGAAGGTGGCCGGTTTTGATCTGGTCGTCAATTTCGATATCGACTCTGCCAATCTTCGGCCGGAGTCGAAGGTAAACCTCCTGAAGGTGGCGGCCGCCATGAAGAATGCCGCGCTCGCCAGCGATGGTTTCCGCATCGAAGGGTTCACCGACGCGCTCGGCACTCCGAACTACAATCAAAGATTGTCAGAGCGGCGCGCCAAGTCGGTCGAACAGTTCCTCGCCGAGAACCATATCAGCGCCAAACGGATGCAGGCCGTCGGCTTTGGCGAGAAGCAGTTGCGCAACAGCGCAGATCCGTTTTCGGCTGAAAATCGCCGGGTCGAACTGAAGCTCAAGGCAGACTGAGCCCACATTGACCCAGGACGCATCGATGCTGCTGTCGCTATGTCTGACGCCCGTCACGGAGGATCGTCCGTGCGGGCCGGATTTGAGCGAGGAAGACGGCGAATATCTGAATTACACCATCACCGCTCCTGACCGCCTCCCCGGGAAATATGTTTCCCCGGGGACCGGTCAATTGTTCGATCCGGCGTCGATCAAGATCGCCGCGGAGGAGAAGCCGATCTTCTCCCTGCTCAAGCGCAGCAAGGACCTGCGGCTGATCGCGTTATTGGCGCAGTTCAGGATATTGAGCGGCGATCTCGGCGGTTTTGCCGAATGCCTGGAAGCGGCCGCCGAATTGCTCACGACATGGTGGGCGGACGTGCATCCCGCGCCCGACAATGGCGATGTCGAGATGCGCGAGCTCGCGCTCTCCGTGCTGAGCCATCCCGTGCGCGTGATCGCGCCGATCAACTATCTCCGCCTGTTCTACGACAGCAAGCTCGGTTATGTCATGCTCCGCCATTACCGGATCGCCGGCCGTCCCGAAATGGCCTATCCCGGCGAGGAGGTCCCGGCGCTCAACGACGTCACGAAGGCCGTGACCACCGAGGAGGTGCGTGAAGAGGTTGGGAACATCCTCGCCGATGCGGGGCGCTGCCGAGCGGCGCTTGCCACCATCCTCGAAATTTGGTCGACCAATGCGCCGAGTGCGCCACCGCCCAATGTCGCGGAAGTCGACAATGTTCTGGTGTCTCTCGAGACCTTCCTGAAACTGGGCGCTGGGCAGGGAAGGAAACCTACGGCCGGCGGTGCCGCGCCGGGTGCGGAGCAGAAAGCCGATGCGGCTTCCACAGAGCGTTCGGGCCTGATGCAGGCCGTCCGTTCGGTGTTCCGGACTGACCCGGAGCGTGCCAAGGCGCTCAAGATCAAAAGCCATGCCGAGGCAAAGGCGGTGCTTGTCCGGCTCGAAGAATATTTCCAGACCAGGGAGCCGTCCTCGCCCTCCGGCCTGCTGGTCCGGCAGGCCCGCATGCTCGTGGGGCGGCCGCTGATCGAGGCGCTGGAGGCCCTGGCACCCGCCAAGGTCGAGGCCATGATCATCCAGGTCGACAAGGCATCAGGCTTCAACCTCGGGGTGGCCAAGATCCGCGCCTTGAGCGCGTCGGATAATGCCGATACCCAGGCCTGGGAGACCAAAGCCTCGGCGTCCACGGTTCCGATCGAAAGCCGCGAGGACGTGTTCCTGGCGATCGAGACGGTCGAGGAATTTCTTTTCGAAACCGAGCCATCCAGCCCCGTCCCGATGCTGCTCTCGCAGGCGCGCTCATTCATGAGCAAGGACTTTGCCACGATCATGCGGGAACTGCTCGAGAAGCCCTGAAAGACCTGAGCTGTCTGCCGCACCATCTGCTTCCGATATCGGCCCGCCGATCCGGCGTCTTTGTGACAAGGCCGTGAAAATCAGCCTTTTCAGCCGCTTCTGCCGCACCGCCTCTTGTCTTCGCGGACGAAGGCGGCTATGCACCCCGCCACCTGAAGAAACCAATATGAGGACTATAGGACATGGCGATTGAACGCACCTTTTCGATGATCAAGCCGGACGCCACCAAGCGCAACCTGACGGGCGCTATCACGAAGATGCTCGAAGATGCCGGCCTGCGTGTCGTCGCCTCCAAGCGCGTCTGGATGAGCCGCCGCGAGGCCGAGGGTTTTTACGCCGTGCACAAGGATCGCCCGTTCTTCGGCGAACTGGTCGAGTTCATGTCCTCTGCTCCGACCATCGTGCAGGTGCTGGAAGGCGAGAACGCCATTGCCCGTAACCGCGAAGTCATGGGCGCCACCAACCCGGCCAACGCTGCCGAAGGCACCATCCGCAAGGTCCATGCACTCTCGATCGGCGAAAACTCCGTGCATGGCTCGGATGCTCCCGAGACTGCCAAGGAAGAGATTGCCTATTGGTTCTCCGGCACCGAAGTCGTCGGCTGAATCCAGTTCTGAGGCTGTTGCCTCAAGTCATTGGAAATTTTCAAGAACCGGGGCGCAGGCGCCCCGGTTTTTTGCTGCGGCACGATCTCGAAGCGGTATAGCGACGTATTGCGCAGGAATATTCCCTCGCCGGGAAAATACAGGCTGCTGTCGCAGAGCCGGTCGAGACGGCTGATGAAATCCGCCGCCAGGCGGTCCCTGAAGCCATCGTTCTTCTCCATGGCGATCAGCTTCAGCAATTGCGGTGCGTCGCCCTTGGCGTAAAGCAGGTCCGCGACCATTCCGCGCAATGCGAAATCCGTATCCAGGCCATCCGGCGCGCCATTGCCTCTGATCGCGACGGCCACTGCTCGCCATTTCGGCCAATCCGCCTTCAGCGTGTCGCTCGCCAGACCGGGTACGCCAGGAAATTCGCCACCTGCTCCCCTGAGCCAGGGCCCGATCGCCTCTGCCGCCAGCATCGTGTCGAGGATGTCGCCAACACTTCCCTGGAGGTAGTGTCGGCTGTTGATCCGCATCTGCTGCATTCTCTGCACCATCAGATGCGGATCATCCGCTGCGGATGCCGCCGCCAGCGCACGATAGCTCATCAGCCATCCCTGTTCGACGGGACCGTCGGGCCGGAGCGCGTGGCTGTCATAGGCGGCCTTGAGCTTGATCGCGGCGCGCGAGCCGTAGACCGGTTCGAACTTGAACTGCCCCAGATATTGGTAGATGAGGCTCGGCCCGGGCACGAGCCACGCCGCCGCCGCCGTTCTCTGTATGAACCGGCGCTGCATCGCTCCGTTGGCGCCGTTCTTGGGATTGGGCAAAGCCGCGTTCTCAAAGCGCATCGCGGAGAAGGTGATGAAGTTGCCCTCGAGGTGAAGATAGCCGAGCGTCTGGAAATGGCGTCGGAGGAAGCCAGTCCAGGCTTCGTAGCTGGGTAGGGATGCGTAGAGTTCTCCCGCCAGCACGATGGCGCCGGAGCGGTCGGCGATATCTGCGAGCCGCTGCCGTTCCGCGGGGCCAGCTTCGACGAACGGCAGGGCGAGCGGCAGCAGGGATCCTTGTTCGGGATGCGGAGAAACGCCCTTCGTCATATTGACCGCCAGATCGTACCGCCCTGCTTTGGCAAGCGACCGCATCAGGGTCAGGTCGAATGCGTTCGGATCGGCATCATGCATTCGGTTGCCGATCCTGAGCATCGCTTCATCATAGCTCGTCGTCGAAAGATAATAAGCAAAGGCAAATCCAGATGCGCCCGCCGCGCCTCCGCTGATCATGTGATCGAACATTGCCTCAATGGCCGGCGGACTCATCGGGGCGTAGTACATCTTGAGGAAGGCGGCATCGCGGGCATAGAAGCGTGCGACAGCCGGGTCGTGGGCGCCGAGATCCCGGAGCAGCACATCCGCCAGATTGACAATGGTGCCTTTGTGGGCGCAGGCCTTGGTCTGGGCTGCCGTCGCCGCGATCGGTGCGACGCAAAGGCCGACAAAGAGCAAAAAGGCCTTGAATTTCAATTCCATACTGGGGTCCTCGGGCACTTACGAGGGCCAAATCTAACACACGTATTGTTGGGGCTGACAGATGTGTTCAGGCAAAATGCTGAAAATGTCGCGGGCTTGATGTCTTCAGGGTTCACTGGGCCGGCTTCATATTCTCGTCTCAGCTTGCCTTGCATTTCTCCCGGAACTTGGTCGTGCCGTTCTTGTTGAAGGCATCGGGGTTCTTGTCATAGGCCGGGCCTTCGACCAGCGACTCCGCCGGCATGACAGTCTGGTCGAGCGTCGAGGTGAGCGTCGTGTCGAGCACCTGCAATTGCTTGCCATCGGGATCATTGAGCACGATATGGATCTTGTAGGGCTTGCCGGCCACAATGCAGCTGGCATCGGGACTTTCGATATCGATGCGCGACATTGCCGGAAACACTTTCTGCTCGCTGATCAGCGGCGCACCACCGGCCGGATTTTCGAACTCGACCCGGACGACGGAATTGTCCGGCGTCGCCTTCAGCCGGTTGAGGTTGAGCGCGTAATAGGCCTTGGCAAGGCGGATGTTGAAGATGAAGATTTTGCCCTGGACGGAAATATATTCGGTCGTCTCGCGCTGGCACGCGGACGAAAGCGCCAGCGCCATCAGGGCCGGCAACAGCAGCATCTTTCTCACCGCACACCTTCCTTCGTCCTGTGATAATAGAGCCGCGCCTTGGCGCGATTGCCGCAGACGGTCATGTCGCACCAGTTACGGCTGCGGTTGCGGCTTTTGTCGAGAAACAGCCATTCGCAGTTCGGGCAGATTTTCAGCCGCTCCCGCTCTTCCAGGCAGATCAGCTTCAGCGCCGAACGCGCCGTGGCAAGATCGACGGGGCAGGGTGACGGTGCCTCGGGATAGGCGCGGATCGTCTCGGCAACCCGTTCCAGCAGCTCCGCCATCTCCTGAGGGTCGTCTCGCCTCTCGGCGACGCGACGCCGGAAGAAGGCGTCGATCCTCTCCCTCAGCGCAATGAACGCTCCTCTGCGCTCCGGCGCCACCGTGGCAAAGCCGGGAAATTCCTCGCGTTCAGCCGAAAGCTTCTCAGCTGCATCGGCAAAAGCCTCGAACTGCGACGGCAAGGCAAAGCGGTCGGCGCGGCGCTTGTCGTCGAAGCGCATGATGACACTGTTGGCGACATCGAGCGCCAAGGCGCCGCCGGCAAAACGGTGAGGGGTCCAGATAAAGCTCATGCCGGAAATTATAACTGGTAAATCGCATTTTACCAGTTATAATTTTTGCATGATAGCCAGTGCCGATCTCGCCTATTTCCTGCAGCAATTGTTGAATGCCGCCCCCAATGCGGCGCTCTACGCCATGCTGGCCTTCGGCTATTCGCTGAGTTTCGGCCTGTCGCGCCGCGTCGATTTCACCCCTGGCGCGCTGTTTGCCTTCGCCGGCCAGCTCTTCGTCTACTTCACCGCCTTCGGCTATGACCGGCTGTGGCTGATCTACCCGGCAGCCTTGGGAGTAGGGGCGTTTGCCGCGATAGCCTATACGCTGCTCACTGCGTCACTGGTCGGTGACAAAGTCATCCGCCCACTTTCCTTCGTCTCGCCAAATGCCGTGATCATCGCGTCGCTGGCAGTGATGATCACGCTGATGGAGCTGGTGCGGATCGCGGTGAATGCCCATGATCTCTGGCTGTCGCCTTTCCTCAACGGCCGCATCGTCTTCTGGCAGCTCGCCGCCTTTCCGGTCATGCTGACCCAGATCCAGATCATCAACACGCTGACCATGGCCCTGATCGTGCTTGCTGCCTCGCTGTTCCTGGCGCGCAGTCCTCTCGGCCGCATCTGGCGCGCCGTCTGCGACGACGATCGTGCCGCCGAACTGCTGGGTATCAATTCTGGAAGCGTCGTGGTGATTGCCTCGCTGGTGACAGCAGCATTCTCGGCCGTGGCAGGCGTCATGGCGACCGGCTATTTCGGTTCGATGGATTTCGGCTCCGGCATGATGTTCGGCCTGAAAGTGGTGATGATCGCCGCCATCGGCGACCAATCCTCGCCGGCGAAATCGGCGGCGGGTGCTGCCGTGTTCGGCCTGGTGGAGACTTTCTGGGGTGCCTACATGGCCTATATGTGGCGCGATTTTGCGATGTTTTCGATGTTGGTGGCGTTGGCGGTGCTGCTGAGGCAGGAGAGGCGGATTTAGTGGCGGGACCATATGCGTACAGTCCCGTTGAAAGCTTCTTAGGCGGTGGGTTCGGCCATGGATGTTGGGCCGGCCCTCGAGCGGACAGAGGCCAACGATGTCCTCATCGCGCCACTAGCGGACAAGCTGAGACCATTAGCATGTTCGATCTTCAGGTTTCGACGATGTCGCCACCGCGCAGATACGGAAACCAGTCGGAGCGGAGCCGCTGCCCAGCTTGCATATCATGTCCCGGAAATGGCGGCGAAGTGCGGCCGGGGCGTTCGATATATCTCGCATCGTCGCCGACGAGGCGCAGCGAAAAGGCTCGACGGCGCAGACCGGATGAATTCCCGCGCGCTCCATGGAGCGTGAGAAAATTGAAAGCCACGGCGTCTCCGGGTTCCATCTCCCATTCACGGATCGTCATGCCTTCCGCGTCGGGATCGGGGACTGGCATGTATTCGCCCGGATCGGGATAGAAATTGGTCTCGGAAAGCCATCGTGTCGGCAGCACCTGCTTTTCCCAGAGATGGGAACCGGCCACACACCGAAGGCTCGCCTCTTTTACCCGATCGAGCGGCGACCAGAAACTGACAGTCTGTCTGCCCTCGACAAAATAATAGGGACCGTCCTGATGCCAGGGTGTCGGCTTGGAAGTCTGTGCTTCCTTGACCAACACATGGTCATGAAACATCTGGACGGTCTCGGACCGCATCAGCGCGGCAGCTGCTTCTGCAACAGCCGGCTGGCGGATCACATGTGCGAACTCGGGAATGCGCTCCCAATTGCAGTAGTCGTCGAAGAACCGGCCGCTGTCCCCCGGCTTGAGGTTTTCCGAAGCGTACGGTCCCGGTTCATCCATGTTGCGCTTGATGCCCGCACGCAGTTCCTCGACCCAAGGCTGAAGCAGGCCTTTGATCAGGACGACGCCGTCTCGCTGATAATCCTCGATGTTCTGGTCCGTAACGAGCGATGCCGACATAAGTGCCTCCGTGGTTCGATGTTGACAACAGTAGTTCGCGATTGCCATAAATTCTAATAATACTTCTTCATGCACGGTATCGCGAAATGTTATCCGTCACGCTTCGTCAACTCGAATATGTCACTGCCATCTGGCGGCACAGCGGTGTCTCGGCCGCAGCGGCGGCGCTCAACGTGTCCCAGCCCGCCTTGTCGGTCGCGCTCGGCCAACTTGAAGCGGAGTTGGGCAAGCCGCTGTTCTTTCGTCGATCGGGTGGACCGATGATCCCCACATCTTTCGGGCGTAACTTCCTGGAAGGTGCGTCCAGGATCGTCGACGACACGGAACGTCTGATGACAGGCGGTGTCGCCGAAACCGGACAGCCTGTCGTTCTCGGCTTCTTCCAAGACCTCGCGCCGCTTTTGCTCGCGCCAGTCCTTTCACATCTTGGAAGGGTTTTGCCCGACATCCATATACATCCGCTGCTTGGCGACTTTGAGGATGTTTCGTCAGGATTGGGAAAATCGGGGCGCATGGACTTTGCAATTACATACGACCTCGGCCTCGATGACGCCTATATCCGAAGTGAACTCCTCCGCTTGCCAATTCAGGCGGTGGTGTCTGCGGATCACCCGTTTGCGCATGCCGGAGCAGCGACGATGGCGGAGGTTGCCTCTGCGCCGATCATCGTCACCGACCAGGGTTTAAGCAAGGCCCATATGTTGCGGGTGTTCAGCGAACGAGGTCACCGGCTCTCGATTGTACATATGGCTGGCACGATGGAGACGATGCGAAGCCTTGCCGCCAATGGACTGGGGGTCGGGCTTTCCTATACGCGGCCGAAGTCCGAGATTACCTATGACGGCAAGGCGGTCCGGCAGGTGCCGATCACCGACGCAGCCGTCACCGAACCGATCATACTGGTCTCCCATCGAGACAATGCTCTGTCGGGCAACGCCGAGAGGACGCGCGATGCCATCATGGGGATGGTTCTTGAATTGTGATAGCGCCGATTCAACGGGTTTGGGCCAAGATGACGGCACGATCGAATGGCGGCTTAGGGCCACACGCCGTCATCTGGCGCTGGCTAACTTGTCGCCTGGCCTTCGGCGAAATCACTCTTCTTCTGCGAGGCTGTAGATATATCCCCGCGCACCCAGCATGGAAAGCGTCTGCGGCATCAGACCCATGCCTTCATTGACGCTCCCTAGAAGCAGTCCAGCAAAGATATGGCCCTTGTAGCGCCTGGCAATATCCTGCCAGATCTGAAGGTCACCGCTGAGATCGACCAGCAGCGTGTTGATCTGCCGATCGAGATCGCCCGGAGTGAGCTGGCCGGCATTCAATATCCAGATGCCGCTCCGAGCGATGAATTCCCTTCCCTTCGGCGTCTGCCGGATCGATCCCTTGCGAGCGCTGGTGCTGGGTTCTGCACCGAGCTTGCTCGATAACTCATCCGGATCGAGATCATCGCCAGTGAAGCGAAGGGATGCGGCCGTGCTGTGGAGTTCACCCACGTGGCCTATTCCCACTTCCGGACGGCCGTGTCATCCGCATCCTTCGCGCTGACCCAGGCACCTTCGGCGCCGCCAACTGCATGTTCCTTCTTCCAGAACGGTGCCGACGTTTTCAGGAAATCCATGACGAAATTGGCGGCATCGAAGGCCGCCTGGCGATGGCTCGATGCTGCGACGACCAGGACGATATTTTCGCCTGGCACGATCTTTCCGTAACGATGGATCGCCGTCAGTCCCTTGAGCGGCCAGCGCTCGGCCGCAAGCTGGCAGACGCGCACAATTTCGGACTCCGCCATGCCAGGATAATGTTCGAGTTCCAGCGCCGAGAGCCGCCCGTCCTCGTCGCGGCAGAGGCCGGTGAAGGTTACGACTGCACCGATATCGTGCCGCCCGGTCGTGATCCGCGCCGTCTCGGCGGCGATGTCGAAATCCTCCGCCTGCACCCGGACATGCGGTTCGAGGCTAGACATCTCAGCCGCCCGTCATCGGCGGGAAGATGCCGATTTCGCGCGCCCCGGCAATCCGTTCATCCTGTTCGGCATGTTCCTGGTCGATTGCGACGCGGATCACCCTGTCGTGTTCCAGCGCAAGTTCATATTCTTCGCCGAGCGTCTTGAGATGAGTGAGCAAATCACCCACGGTCAGCACGCTCGGCGGCAGTTCGATCGTCTCGCCGGACTTGCCGATCCGTTCGCGCACCCAGGCGAAATAAACCAAGTCGACCTTCATTCGTCTTCATCCACAATATGCTTGAGCCCGGCGCGAAAATAGTCATAGCCGGTATACATGGTCAGGATCGCCGCGATCCAGAGCAGGATGATGCCGATCAGTGTCGCATGCGGCAGCACTTTGTCGCCTGCGGGGCCGGCGAGCAGAAAGCCGATGGCGACCATCTGCGCCGTGGTTTTCCACTTGGCGATCCGGGTCACCGGTACGGAAACCTTGAGTGCTGCCAGATATTCGCGCAGGCCTGAAACCAGGATTTCGCGGCAGAGAATGATGATCGCCGCCCAGAGCGACCAGCCGGCAATCGTGCCGTCGGCAGCGATGAGCAGCAACACGGCCGACACCAGCAGCTTGTCGGCGATCGGATCGAGCATCTTGCCGATATTGGAAGTCTGCTTCCAGATGCGTGCCAGGTAGCCGTCGAGGAAATCGGTGATCGAGGCCACTGCAAATAGGCCGAGGGCGGTCCAGCGGGCAAAATCCGTGCTCTGCAGCGAACCTTCGATATAGAAGCACAGAACGATCAGCGGCACGGCGATGATCCGGCCATAGGTCAGCATATTCGGGATGTTATAAGCGCGCTTTGCCATGTGTTCTGTCTTAGACTCGCAATTGCTACCAGATGATGGCTTCAGGCAATGAAGGTCAAGCCCGGCCGGGCGCGCGCTCCCCTCGCGGGCAAAATAGGCAGGCGCGCGTTCGCTTTCAAATGCATTTGCGTCAAGAATCATGTTTTTTTGCCGGTGACTCCAGATTCGCACAATTAGGGCTCCGGCAACTTGTTTCGCGTAGAATCATAACGCGCCCGTGGGATATGGCGCTGAGGGAAAACAATGAAATTGGTTCTGGCTGGGCTGACCGCTTGTCTTGTCGCGTCATCGGGAATGGCGCATGCCGGTGATGCCCTGTCGTTCGACAAATATTGGCTAACGCCGACTGTCAGCACGCTCGGTGTCGGCATCGAAGGGGGTTACCGCTGGAACGAATATTGGGGCGGTCGCCTCAGCCTCAATGGCGGTGCCTTCGACTATGTCTACCACGACAAGGATGCCGACCTGCACAACCATGTCTCGTTGTTGAGCGCCGGCGCGACGGCCGATTACTATCCCTTCGCCGACGATTTCCGCGTCTCCGCCGGTGTGCGGCTGTCGGACAGCAAGGTTAATGGCCGGATGAAGAACCTCGTCAAGCGCGGCAAGCATTTCAGCATCGTCATCGACGATCCGCTGACCACCTACACGGCGCGCCAGAATGCCATCCAGCCCTATCTCGGCATCGGCTATTCCGCCCAGATTAACGAGCGCACCTCGCTCAGTTTCGATCTAGGCGCGCTCTATGCCGGCTCGCCAAGCCTGAGCGTCGATTCGCATGCTGAAAAATTCGGTTTCACCAAAGGCCAGATCGACCGCGAGATCGACCGTGAACGCGACCGCATCTCCAAGTTTACCTTTTATCCCGTCGCGCAGATCGGTTTGAACTTCCGCTTCTGACCGACGCTGACGGACTTCAGGCTTCCTCCGCTCTATCTCCCTGACCGTCCGGTCTAATCGCGGGGGCGTGGGCCTATGTCCTTTGTCGCGATCGCCTCCAGGGCCGGTCGCTCGCTCCGCATTTCATCAATACTTTTTTAACCTTGCCCCTGTGGATAGCGTTGACTACGGAACATTAATAGAACATATAAGAAACATAACGGAACTGGAGGCAGAAATGAGCGAATTTCTTCGTGATATGGCAGCATTTACCTCGGTCGTCATGTTTGTGGCGAGCTTCGCCGTCGTGATGATGTCGTTCTGATCCTGTGGGGAAAATGCGCCGTTGCCCGGCCCAAGCTGGCATAGGACGATGGCACCCGCTACATTGGAGAGGAATGGATTCTCTTATGGTGCGGCATGGAACAGATGGACACGATCAGCGCCCTTTCAGGCCTTGCGGAAAGCCCGCAATTCGTTCATCTGAGGATCCATTCCGCCTATTCGCTTCTTGAAGGCGCCCTGCCGGTCAAGAAGATCATCGCCAAGGCCGTCGCCGACCAACAGCCGGCGCTCGGTCTGACCGATACCAACAACCTGTTTGCCGCATTGGAATTCTCCAAGACTGCCTCGGGCGAGGGGCTGCAGCCGATCATCGGCTGCCAGCTGTCGATCGATTTCGAGGAAGAGGCGTCAGATGAGCGCAACGGACGGACCCAGCAGCCGAAAAAGCTGCCGGCGCTCGTGCTGCTTGCGGCGACCACTGAAGGCTACCAGCACCTGTCCGAGCTGGTAAGCCGCGCCTATATGGAAGGCGAGGGGCATGCCTCGATCCATATCAAGCGCTCCTGGCTCGGCGATCACATGCCGGGCGTCATCGCACTCACCGGGGCGGCAACCGGCCCGGTCGACATGGCGATGCGCGACGGCAACACGGCGGTCGCCGAACGCCGCCTGCAGCTGTTGATGCAGCTCTTCGGCGACAGGCTCTATATCGAGCTGCAGCGGCACGGCGCCTATGACAGGCAGCATGAGGCGAAGATGCTCGATCTCGCCTATCGCCTCGAGCTGCCCATCGTCGCCACCAATGAGCCGTTCTTCCCGACGGTGCAGGATTTCGAAGCGCATGACGCGCTGATGGCCGTGGCGCAAGGCACACTGGTATCGGACGACAATCGCTTCCGCCTGACCCCGGATCATTATTTCAAAAGCCGCAAGGAAATGGCCGCTCTGTTCGCCGATCTGCCCGAGGCGATCGAGAACACGATCGAGATCGCCCGCCGCTGCTCCTTCCTGCTGAAATCCGTCTCGCCCATCCTGCCGCGGTTTACCGGTGGCACAGGCGATGCGGAGGCAGCCGAGAAGGCGGAATCCGACGAGTTGAATCGTCAGGCCTGGGAAGGTCTCAACCACCGCCTCGCCTCCATCGGTCTCGCGGCCGGCTATAGCGAGGACGATTATCGCAAGCGGCTGGAATTCGAGCTCGGCATTATCGAGAAGATGAAATTCCCAGGCTACTTCCTGATCGTCGCGGACTTTATCAAATGGGCCAAGGCCCATGACATTCCGGTCGGCCCGGGCCGCGGTTCGGGTGCAGGCTCGCTGGTCGCCTACGCGCTGACGATCACCGATATCGATCCGCTACGCTTCTCGCTGCTGTTCGAGCGCTTCCTCAATCCCGAACGCGTGTCGATGCCGGACTTCGACATCGACTTCTGCCAGGATCGCCGCGAAGAGGTGATCCGCTATGTCCAGGCCAAGTATGGCCGCGATCAGGTGGCGCAGATCATCACCTTCGGTTCGCTGCAGGCGCGTGCCGCACTGCGCGACGTCGGCCGCGTGCTCGAAATGCCCTATGGCCAGGTCGACCGCATCTGCAAGCTCGTGCCCAACAACCCGGCCAATCCGACGCCGCTTTCCAAGGCGATCGAGGAAGAACCGAAGCTGAAGGAAGAGGCGGAAAAGGAGCCGGTCGTCGCCCGCCTGCTCGACATCGCCCAGAAGATCGAGGGCCTTTACCGCCACGCGTCCACCCATGCGGCTGGCATCGTCATCGGCGACCGGCCATTGGCGAAACTCGTGCCGCTCTATCGCGATCCACGCTCCGACATGCCAGTCACCCAGTTCAACATGAAATGGGTGGAGCAGGCAGGCCTAGTGAAATTCGACTTCCTCGGCCTGAAGACGCTGACCGTGCTCAAGGTCGCGGTCGATTTCATCGCCAAGCACAATGTCCATATCGATCTCTCGGCTTTGCCGCTCGACGACAAGCTGACCTATGAAAAGCTGTCGAGGGGCGAAACGGTCGGCGTGTTCCAGGTGGAAAGCGCGGGCATGCGCAAGGCGCTGCTCGGCATGAAGCCGGACTGCATCGAGGACATTATCGCCCTGGTGGCGCTCTACCGCCCAGGCCCGATGGAGAACATCCCGGTCTATAATGCCCGCAAGCACGGTGAGGAAGAGATCGAATCCATCCATCCGACGATCGATTACCTGCTCAAGGAGACGCAGGGGGTCATCGTCTACCAGGAACAGGTGATGCAGATCGCCCAGGTCCTGTCGGGCTATTCGCTCGGCGAAGCCGACCTGCTGCGCCGCGCCATGGGCAAGAAGATCAAGGCCGAGATGGACCAGCAGCGCGCGCGCTTCGTCGAGGGCGCGGTGGCCAACAAGGTGCCCAAGGCCCAGGCCGACGTGATTTTCGATCTGCTCGCCAAATTCGCCAATTACGGCTTCAACAAATCGCATGCGGCCGCTTATGCGGTCGTCTCCTATCAGACGGCCTATCTCAAGGCGCATTATCCGGTGGAATTCCTGGCGGCGTCGATGACGCTCGACATGGCCAACACCGAAAAGGTCAACGACTTCCGCCAGGATGCCAAGCGGCTCGGCATCAAGGTCGTGCCGCCGTCGGTACAGACCTCGTTCCGCCAGTTCGAGACCGGCGACAACTGCATCTACTTCTCGCTCGCCGCAATCAAGGGCGTCGGCGAGGCTGCCGTCGAGCACATCGTTGCCGCCCGCGGCGAAAAACCCTTCGCCAGCCTGGAGGATTTCTGCCTCCGGACAGACCCGAAGCTAATCAACCGACGTGTCTGGGAAAGCCTGATCTCGGCCGGCGCCTTCGATTGCTTCGGCATCGACCGGGCGCTCCTGGTCGGCAATCTCGACCGGGTGCTGGGTTATACGCAGAAGGCTGCGTCCGACAAGGTGAGCGGCCAGATCGACATCTTCGGCAATGCCGCGAGCGGGCCGGAAAAGATCACATTCCAGCCCACCACGCCCTGGATGCCGTCCGAAAAGCTGATGCGCGAATTCCAGGTCCTCGGCTTCTACCTGACGGCCCATCCGCTCGATGCTTATGTCAAAACGCTGGAAAAGCTGCGCGTCCAGACCTTCGCCAATTTCGCCAATGCGGTGAAGCAGGGCAAGGCGCCGGGCCGGCTGGCCGGCACGGTGACCAGCAAGCAGGAGCGCAAGACCCGTACCGGCAATAAGATGGGCATCATCGCCTTCTCGGATTCATCGGGTCAGTACGAAGCGGTGATGTTCTCCGAAACCCTGGCGCAATACCGCGATATGCTCGAACCCGGCAAATCCTTCATCATCGGCGTTGAAGCCGACGAACGCCCGGAAGGCATCGGGCTCCGAATCCAGACCGTCCAGTCGCTGGAAGAAAAGTCGGTGCAATTGCAGAAGGCGATGCGCGTCTTCCTGCGCGATTCCACGCCGATCCGGACAGTCGCGACGCATCTCAACGCCAAGGGTGAGGGCCTAGTCTCCTTCATCATCATCAAGGATAGCGGCAAGAAGGAGATCGAGGTGGAGCTGTCGGAGAAATACCGGATTTCCCCGGAGATCGCCGCAGCACTCAGGGCCAGTCCCGGCGTTGTTGATGTGGAACTGGTGTAGTCCGGCTAAGCCTGCCGTTTGATCCTGGATCTCAGGCGTCTGCCTCTGCGTCCGCATGACGGGTGGCGAATAGCGCTGCCGCAGCCAGGACCATGACGCCGCCGGCGACCGCGATCGCAGCGCGGAAATCGACGAGACTGGCAATGATGCCGATGCCGGTATTGGCGGCGAGCGAGCCAAGGAACAGGCTGTTCATGTAAAGCGACGTCGCCCGCCCGACGCGACCCCTGGCAAAGCCCTGGATGAATGTCACCGCAACGCCGGCGAACTGGCCGAAATAGAGTCCTTCGAGCAGAGCGCCGACCACCATATGTGCCATGCTGTTGGTCTCATGCAGAACCGCAAAGGCTACCAGCCCCAAGCCCGTGGAAAGATAGAGCGCGTTGCGGCGGCCGATGCGCATCATGACCATCGGCGATGCGAGGATCGCAATCACTTCGCCCGTGCATTTCAGCGTCAGCGACAGGCCGGGGGCATAGACGGGCAGATGCGCTTCTTCCGTGTAGAACAGCGGCAGCGCGCCCGAACAGAGCACATGGGCGATGTTGAACAGGAAGCAGACGAAAGCGGCGAGCCAGAGCGGCTTGTTGTCGAACCAGCCCTCGCGCGAACCGTCCTCGCGCAAAGCGATATGCCGGCGCGGCCCGCAAAAATCATGCGGCACGGTGAAGAAAGACGTCGCGCTGCCGATCAGCGACAGGATGAAGACGAACTTGAAGACGGCGAGATTGCCGAAATGCGCCGCGATCAGATAGGAGGCCGCCGGCCCGAACATCCAGCCGAGCGAGGTCATCATCCGCACCCGCGCATTGTAACGCGTGAGGTCGAGGCCGAAATGTTCGCCATAGAGCCGGCCAAGGCTGAACATGGTCGATATGCCGGTGCTTGCCAGCGCGATGCCCGGACCGACGACAACCAGCAGCAACCAATAGGATTGCACCACGCAGAGCACGCCGCTCGCCACGACCAGACCGAGGCTGGCGCCGAAGACCAGCGGAAAGATCGGCTTGCTGCGGTCGACCATCTCGCCGAACAGCCGGTTGCCGATCATGATGAAAATGCTGGTGACGACGGAATAGAGGCTGATATGCCAGGGCTTCATGCCGAGCTGATCGACGATGAAATAGCTCATGAACGGGATGATCGACGAATTGGCGAGCGAGCAGACGAACAGCGAGATCAGGATGAGCTGCGCAGGTCGCCTGTCGGCGGCGGACATATCGGAAATGGCATGCGTCATGGCATCATGGCCCGGCCGATCAGGCGTGATCGCCTGGCGGAAGGACCCTCAACGTGAATCGGGAATAGTGTGAGGCTAACAGAGCCTTTGCTGCGCCGAAAGCCGGCAATTAATCAAATAGTCTTACAAATTGAAAAGGTCGCCTGATAAAGGCGACCTCCGGGATTCAGGCCGCGTTCTGTCGAACGCGACAGTATCGGATCAATTGACGTAATGGCCGATCTCGTCATCGGAATCGCTGGCGCCGAGATTGTCCTGGTAGCTGTTGTCGCTATAGGATGTGTCGCGGGTGACCGTGATGAAGTCGGTGCCGTCGCCGGTTTTGCTCTCCGTGCCGGTGTCGGTGATCGTGATCGACGAGCCGTTGCCCAGCATGGTTTCGATGCGGGCGCGGACCGAGTCAGGAATGGTCACGCGGGCATAGGCCTGTTCGGCGGCATCGGGCGCCTGGGCATCGCCATAGCGCACGATGCCCAGCCGTTTGGCCGTCTTGTTGGGAATGTAGTTGTCCAGCGTCACGCCGACCCAGTCGGCGCTGTTCTGCGCCATGTTGACATGCACGGCCTCGATAAAATGCGTGCCGAGCGCCAGGCTCGGTTCGGCGATGTCCACCGGTGCGTCGAAGACCGGCTTGAAGTTGCGTCGCACATAAAGCCAGCCGGTCGGCTGATTGCGGTTCAGCACCTTGTAGATCGAAGCGACGAATTTCGGCGTCATCGTACCGGTCTGCTTCTGGCTATGGATGGCTTGATAGGTCTTGATCGCGGTGCGTGTCTGGTCGCCGAGATAGCCATCCGCATCGCCGACATCGTAGCCGAGCTGCGCCAGCATCTGTTGCACCGCCATCGTCCTGGATTGCTGCGAGGGCCGGGTGATCAGGACCTTGACCGGGTCGATGTCCTTCGGCAGCGTCGCCACGGCGGTGGCGCCGAGCTTCGGCAGGGTCTCGTTCATCGCCACTTCAGTGCCCGGATTTACCGATATCGTCGGCCTGAGGTCGGCATCGCTCATCGTCTGCGGATCCGGCTGGGAGTAGCGCGGCTTGAAGAGATCGGCCGTCTGCATGGCATGCGGGGTCAGTTCTCGCTCGGTGATCACCACGTGGAAGCCGCGATTGGTCATGTCCCACAGCTGGCGGGCAAATTTGCCGGGCATGCGCACGCAGCCATGCGAGGCCGGATAGCGCGGCACGGAGTTCGATTCATGCAGCGCCACGCCATCCCAGGTGATCCGCTGCATGAACGGCATCGGCGCCGATTCATAGAGATTGGAATTGTGCATGATGCTCTTCTCGATGATCGAGAAAATGCCCGACGGCGTGGTGTGGCCCGGCTTGCCGGTCGAAATATGACTGGTGGCCACCACCTGGTCGCCATCATAGACGACAAGCGTCTGCGTATCCTTCGAAACGAAAATCTGCAACGGATCGAGCGTCTCAGCGCTCGCGCCCGTGCCAAAAAGAGCCGTCGTCGCCAAGGCGATGCGGAAAGAAAGACGTGCAAGCATGATTGTCCCCACGCTATACGGTTCGTGCCCAAACTAGGATTAGAGATTTAATGAATCTTTGCGGTGACGTATGTTCCGCAAGGAACACGTTTTCGCTTCGTATCACGGTGAATTTACCGTTAATTTGAAGCAAAACTACAGAGCGTCAATTCGCATCGCTGTTCGGGATATGGCCGCGCTTGCCGCGGCCGAATGTGTAGCCGGTCTCGATGCTTTTCGTGCCGAATTTTCCGCGCAACTTGTCCATCGCCGCCTCGGCTGCAGCCCGTTTGCCTGCATCGCGGTCGATCAGGTCCGGCGGATCGGCATCGGCTGAATCGGCGAGATCGGTGACGCCGATCCCGAGCAACCGGTATTTCGTGCCGTCGACCTCCCTTTCGAGCAGCGACAGGCCCTCGCGGAAAATCCGGTCGGCCAGCTGGGTATGGGCCTCCAGCCGCCGGTTGCGGGTGCGGATCTTGAAATCCTGCGATTTGAGCTTCAGCACCACGGTATGGCCGGCGATCGCCGCCTTCTTCAGTCGATGCGAGACCTGTTCGGACAGCGCCCTCAGGATCGGCACGAGTTCGTCGAGCCGGGCATGGTCTTCGAAGAAGGTCGTCTCCGCCGAAACACTCTTTGCCTCATCATTGAGATGCACCTTGCGGTCATCGATGCCGCGCGACAGATTGAACAGCCGCTTGCCGATAATGCCGTAGCGGCGCATCAGATCGGTCTCCTCCATTTGCTGCAACTGGCCGATCTCGGTGATGCCGTCACGGGCAAGCGCCTCGGCGAAGGCCTTGCCGACGCCCCAGATCAGCGTCACCGGCTTGGTTCTCAGGAATTCGAATGCCTCTGCCTCGCCGATCACCGAAAAGCCGCGCGGCTTGTTCATGTCCGAGGCGACCTTGGCGAGGAACTTGCAATAGGAGAGGCCGGCGGAGACGGTGATGCCGACCTCGCGCTCGACACGCTGGGCGAATTTCGCCAGCGTCCGGGCCGGCGGATCGTGATGCAGCCGCTCGGTGCCGGCGAGATCGAGAAAGGCCTCGTCGATGGAGAGCGGCTGCACCAGCGGCGTCAGGTCCTGCATCATCCTGCGCACCTCGCGGCCGACACGGGCATATTTCTCCATGTCGGGCTTGATGACGATCGCTTCCGGGCAGGCTTCCAGCGCCTTGTACATCGGCATGGCGCTGCGCACGCCACGGATGCGGGCGATATAGCAGCAGGTCGAGACGACGCCGCGCTTTCCCCCGCCGACGATCACCGGCTTGTCGGCGAGCTCCGGATTGTCGCGCTTCTCTACCGAGGCGTAGAAGGCATCGCAATCGATATGGGCGACGCTGAGGCGGTTGAGCTCCGGATRGCGCAGCAGGCGAGGGCTGCCACAGGCGCGGCAACGCCGTGCCGTTCCCGAAGCCAGTCTCAGGCAATCGCGGCAAAAGCCCGGCGCATTTTCCGAATCCTGCATGTTCCCGCCCGGAACAAAGGTTGAACATCTGAACTTTACGCTCTAATCTTAAGCCACTCAAGTACCGGGAATCGTCATGAACGACTTTCACGCTTTGCCTTTGACCGCCGACCGCTGGGCGGATTTCGAAACCGTGTTCGGACCACAAGGCGCCTGCTATGGCTGCTGGTGCACGCATTTCCGCATCGCGTCATCCGAGCGCAAGCTGATGGATGGTGTAGCCAAGAAGGCATTCATGCATGCCCGGGTTGAAGCGGGTCCCCCACCAGGCGTTCTAGGCTATCTGGACGGCGTGCCCGTGGCTTGGGTCCAGGTCGGCCCGCGTACCGACGTGCCCAACTGGAATTCGCAGAAGACGGTATCGCGGCCATTGGATGATGCCGATGCGGCGGACAAGGGTATCTGGGCAGTGAGCTGCTTCTTCATGTCATCGAAGCAGCGCGGCAAGGGGCTGAGCCATCGCATGCTGTCCGAGGCGATCGTCTTTGCAGAAAAGAATGGCGCCCGATTGCTCGAAGCCTGTCCGATCGATCGGACCAAACAATCGAAATCCGTCGGCCTTTATGTCGGCTCGACCCGCATCTTCGAGGCGGCGGGATTTTCTCAAGTCGCACTTCGCAAGGACGGAAGGCCGTTGATGCGGTTGGCCTTGCAAAACGCCTAGACTCTCAGCTTGTCCTGAAATGTGCCCGGATCAATTCACCCGCATGCGTCCAGTCGCGCGCCTTGTGTACGCCCACGCCGGGATCGGGCGCCAATGCCTTGAAGGCCTCATTGGCCATCAGGTTGATCAGCAGGCAGGATGGGGCGTGTTCGCGCACGGAGTGCAGGTTGCGGGCGATATCGTCGAGGAACACCGATGGTACGAGTCGACTGCCGATCAGGCTGGCAGCGATCGGCCCCTTGGCTTCTTCAGTGGCGACAATCGGGTAGGGGAAGCCATGCAGGTCGAGCACAGTCCGCCGCACCATCTGGTGCCGTGGCGGCATAGAGGTGAGAAAGACGATATCGGCATCGTCCTCCAAGCCGGCCAAAGCAGCGCTCGCGCCCCTTGCCGGCATCTGCCATTTGTCCTGCGCGGAAAAGAAAGCCTCCAGGAAAGCGCCGATCTCTTCTTTCGTTGCTGGTATGTCGTCGGCGATGCGGCGCACATTGCCGTCCAGGTGGAATGAATCGGCATGCAGGCGATGATTGACCGAGGCGAGGTAGTTCTGGAACGGCACGATGAATTCCAGCACGACCTCGTCGACATCGCAGATGATCAGCGGCTTCTTCGAAAGCGCCAGCGTTTCAAGAATGTCGTTCACAGCCAGACGCCTTCGGTTGGCCCGGTGAAATGTTGATGACAGGCCTGAACCCATTCCACCTTGACATCGTTCTCCTGACAGAATTGCAGAAGAGTCGGCTCGTGGCTCATCAGGAAACCGGTCAAACCACCGTAAAAACCGGGATCGCCGATCATCCTGCGGATCGCGACGGGCTCGATGCCGGAGATCGACAGGAAGCGACCCATCAGCGAGGGCTCGTTCGACAGCCAGCCGAGGATGCTGACCGCCAGCTCCTCGGCGGTCTCATCGGTCGGGCGTTCGATTTTGGCGTTGCCTGGGATTTTCATGGTCGCATTACGTCTTTTTAAACTTAATCGGCATAGCGTACCTGACATGAATGATGAGAATTCGCGTGTCCACCTCTATATAGAGGTTATCCGACCGGCACGCAAAATCAGGGGTCTGAGCGAAGCGACATGCCCAAGCAGGTGATGATTGTCGAGGACAACGAGCTCAATATGAAGCTCTTCCGCGATCTGATAGAAGCTTCCGGCTACACGACGATCCAGACCCGCAACGGGATGGAAGCCCTTGATCTTGCGCGTAAATATCGCCCCGATCTGATCCTCATGGATATCCAGCTGCCGGAAGTCTCTGGCCTCGAGGTCACCAAATGGCTGAAGGAGGATGACGAACTGCATGTCATCCCGGTGATCGCGGTGACCGCGTTTGCGATGAAAGGCGATGAGGAGCGTATCCGCCAGGGCGGCTGCGAGGCCTATGTTTCCAAGCCGATCTCGGTGCCGAAATTCATCCAGACCATCAAGACCTATCTTGGCGACGCCTGACGGAGGGATGCTGAGATGACCGCACGTATCCTCGTCGTCGATGACATTCCGGCGAACGTCAAACTCCTGGAAGCACGGCTGCTGGCCGAATATTTCGAAGTGCTGACGGCTGGGAACGGCCATCAATGCCTCGACATCTGCAGCAAGGTCCCGGTCGATGTCATCCTGCTCGACGTCATGATGCCGGGCATCGATGGGTTTGAAGTCTGCGAACGGCTGAAGGCCAATCCCAGGACGTCGCATATTCCGGTGGTCATGGTGACCGCGCTCGACCAGCCAGCCGACCGCGTCCGCGGGCTCAAGGCCGGCGCCGACGATTTCCTCACCAAGCCGGTCAACGATATGCAGCTCATGGCGCGGGTGAAGAGCCTGGTGCGCCTCAAGATGCTCAGCGACGAACTGCGCCTGCGCGCCGAAACCGCCAGGACCATCGGCTTGGATGACGCGATGGCAGGCAGCGGCGACGCCGATGTGCCGCCGAGCGTCCTTCTCGTCGATGGCCGCGCCAATTCCCAGGAGCGGCTTGCCCGCACGCTGAAACCGATCGCCGAGGTTACCGCCCAGAGCGACCCGCAGGCCGCCGTCTTCGAGGCTGCCGAGGGGGCTTATGACCTGATCATCGTCAATTCGAATTTCGACGGCTATGATCCGCTCAGGCTCTGCTCGCAGCTGCGCTCGCTCGATCGGTCGCGTTTCATTCCCATTCTGCTGGTGGTCGACCAGGGCGGCGAGCCGATGGTGGTCCGGGCGCTGGAACTCGGCGTCAACGACTATATCCTGCGGCCGGTCGAGCCCAATGAACTGATCGTCCGCTGCCTGACCCAGATTCGCCGCAAGCGCTTCAACGATCAGCTCCGCGAGAGCGTGCAGCAGACGATCGAGCTTGCGGTGACCGACGGCCTGACGGGTCTCAACAACCGGCGCTATCTCGACAAGCATTTGAAAATGCTTTTCGATCGCTCGGTGGCACGCGGCCGGCCTCTGTCGATCTGCATCACCGATATCGACCGTTTCAAATCGGTCAACGACACCTATGGCCATGATGCCGGCGACGAAGTGCTGAGGGAATTCGCCAACCGCATCCGTTCGACCGTGCGCGGCGCCGACCTTGCCTGCCGTTACGGCGGCGAGGAATTCGTCGTGGTCATGCCGGACACACCGCCGGAAATGGCCGCTGCCGTTGCCGAACGGCTACGTACGATCGTCGAAATGAACCCTTTCAAATTGCGTCAGGCCGGCGTCGCGATCCAGATCACCGCATCGCTCGGAATATCGTCGACAGTGTGGGGCGCCGAATCTCCGGAACAATTGCTGAAGCAGGCCGATCGGGCGCTCTATGACGCCAAGCATAGCGGACGCAACAGAGTCGTCGCCGCTGCCGCCTGACAGGTTGTTTTTCTTTACAAAACTGACCATGCTAAAGTTATCCACAGCTTTGTTCAGCAGCCCGTGGAACGTTTATCTCGCTGTCCAATAGATCTGCAAAAGTTGTGAAAAATCAAATTAGCGCAATCTAATTCTACTAAAAAATGCAGCCTATGCTGTCCCTATCGCCTATATAGCGGTATCTTCAGGGTGCTTGATTCGCGCTATGAAAACAAGCGGATAGAAGATGTTCTTCGTTTACCTTGCTATGTTCTTGAAACAAAAGGGAAAGCTTTGTGTCGAAATTCTGTCAATTCTATTTTGACAGGGCTGCATTGCGAAAAATGCAAGCATTACAGTGCCTTTTCAGCCTGCGAACCCGCGATTTCGCTCGGTTGAAAAGCGGGGGTCAGGACAGGGGCGCCAACAACCCATTGATTTTCTCGCGATTCGTGATCATCCTATGTTCCAGAGGCAGAGAAAGCCTAAACGGTTCCTCTACCCCATGATGTTCAGGTCCGCCGCATCTCCTGTATCGTGGGGCCGGTCGGTCAGCAAGTAAATCCTGCGGAGTCCTCGTTCTGCTGTTACCCGCTGACCGACCCCCAATCTAAAACGCCATCGTTGTTTCGCAACGATGGCGTTTTCATATGGTGCTTGTTTCATGGCGGCACCGGCGTTAAAGCTGCAGCTGCAAACAACGCCACATCGACCCGAGTCCTTCAACTAGTCCACGGCTGCCGGATATTTATCCGACGGCGTCCGATGCCCTCGGCGTGATACCGTCTAGTTGGGGAATAGGAACAGCACGGTGTCGAGGTCGGCGAGATGGATTCCTTTCAAGGTCAGGCTGTCTGAACCAGCCTCGATCACCGTGTTGCCATGATCGCCATGGGCATGCGCTATAATGTCATCCATACTCCCAATGGCCCGCCATCCGCTGACCACTACTGCGTCGTCATTGGCATCATAGTCTTCGATGACGTCGTGACCCCAACCCGTACTGAAAGTGAAATAATCCCTGCCGTCGCCACCAAACAGTTGGTCATTTCCCTTGCCGCCCGACAGGTGATCGGCCCCTTGAGCGCCATTGAGGACGTTGTCGCCGGCGTTCCCGCTGATGTAGTTGTCCCCGGCATTTCCATTTCCAAAGATATCCGCCTTGCCAATCAGGGTCAGCGCTTCGACATTGTCGTTGAGGGTATAGGAGACCGTCGACTTGACCGTGTCGATGCTCTGGTCCGCCTGTTCCGTCAGATGATATTTCGCATTGTCGGTGATGAGCGTATCGTTACCGGCGCCGCCGATGATTGCGCCTTTGAGGATGCCGCCGCGATTGTCGAACGTGCCACCGCCATCGCCGAAGCTGACATCGCCCCTGATCGTGCCGTCGTTGATCAGGGTTGAAGTTGCCGTTCCGGATTGGAATGCCGTGCCGCTGCTGCCGATGAGGAGCCCATGGTTTATGAATGTGGTGCCGGCACCGACATTCGTCCTCAAAGCGTAATCATTGCCGGTAATGACGCCATCCTTTCCGTTGACCACCAGGCCCTTGTCGCCTTCGAAATCCACGCCGCCGCCGTCACCAGTGATCAGGCCGTCGTTTTGGATATGCGTGCCGGTGCCGGCTGAGACGAGAATTCCGGCTGAGCCAAGCCCGCCCACGATCTCGCCGCTGTTGGTTATGCGATTGGCGTCGCCGCTCAGGAATATCGCCCCGTATCTGCTCGAGACGTGGCCCGTTTCGCCGACGCTCACAATGTCGCGGGCGCCGACGATGTTTATAGCGGATCCTTCGTTCTGCAACCAACCATCGACAAGATAAGTGTTGTCGTGGACGTCCGCCGGGCCTTTTGTCGATTCTGAGATACCCGATACGGCCGTCGCATGCTTGTTGATGTGGATGCTGTTGTTGGCACTGTCAAATGCGATGGGGGCGTCTTCAAAACCATTGATCTCTGTCGTGAACATGGCAGTTCCTCTGAATTCTATCGGGGCGGAAAGTGTGGCTTCAGCGAGAGCGACGCACTGAACGCGTGTTGCTTTCAGATTGTGAACAGGAAGTCGCTGCTCGTCAGCTCGGCCTTGGAAAGGCCCTGGATCAGCAGGCTGTCGTGACCGGCCTTGATAAGCACGCCGCCGTCCTGGTCGTGCGCGTGATTCATCACCTCGGTGAAGCTGTCCATGGCAAGCCACGCACCGAGAGCGATCGAATCTTCCGTCTGCGTGAAGTCGGTGATCGTGTCATGCCCTCCGCCGGTTGCAAAGAGGAAGGTATCGGTGCCGGCGCCTCCGGTCATGACGTCATTGCCCTTGCCGCCGGACAGTGCGTCGCCGCCGCCTGTATCCGTCAGCCGGTTGTTGCCGGCATTGCCGCGGAGGATATCGCCACCGTCATTGCCGGTCGCATCGATATCACCCTTGCCGAGCAGAAAGAGAATCTCGACATTCTCGGGAAGCGTGTAGCTGACGGTGGATTTCACCGTGTCCAGGCCGCCATTGGGGTCTTCCATGAGCGTATAATGAGCGTTGTCGGTGATGAGGGTGTCGTCGCCATTGCCACCGACAATGGAGCCGATGATCGTGCCGCCGCGGGTATCGATCCGGTCGTCGCCGAAGCCGAGCATCACTGTGCCCCTCAGGACACCGTCATTGACAACCGTGTCACTCCCGTCGGAGCCGAAATATGCGTCCTCACCCACTGGCGTGCGAACGATACCGTGATTGATGAACGTTTCTGACGTGCCCGCTGCCGATTCCAAATCGACACCAGACGCAGAACTATATATCCGCCCACCCACCTCGTTGATAACAGTCGTGCCAGGTGCACCAAAGCCGGAAATACCCCGGGACGCGTCGACCAAACCATAGTTGTGAATGACTGCATCGTTGCTGCTGTCGCAGATGATGCCATAACCATCGACCGAAACGACATTCCCCCGATTGGTGACCGCCGTTCCATCACCATGGACGGTAAGGCCGAAATACCCGGAAACCTCTCCTTGAACGCCGATATTGATCTGATCGTTGCTTCCAAAGGTCTCGATACCTTTGTAATATCCGATGATGCGCCCGTCGAGATTGAATGTGTTGTTTTCCAGGGGCGGCGTGTCTTGCCTTTCGTAGATGGCACCGACAGCCGTGTCGGGGTCAGTATAGCCGAACCCGACTACGGTCGCATCCTCGCCAATATCGTAAGTATTTCCGGACGTGACGACATGGATGGATCCGTCATGAAATCCGTTGATGTTCTTGGTTGCCATGAGGCATCCTCCTCAAACGTTGATAGTCTCGTGCCATGGCTTGAGACCGGTGTCAGCGCGCCACCAGTGGCGGCCGTGGCGACTGCCTCCATGGGAGTGACGGCTTCAAAACAGGAATTCGTTACTTGATGGCCCCAGATCCGCCTTGTGCATATTCTCGATCACGAGCGTGTCGTGGCCGGCGGTGATCCAGACATCGGTGCCGTGGTCGGAGGCGTGGTTGAAAAGCTGTGAAAAGTTCCTGATGGCGGTCCAGCCACCAAGATGGATGAAGTCGCCCGCGCCAGGCAGGAAATCCTCAACCGTATCTTTGCCATAGCCGGTCCCGAAGACGAAGGTGTCGTCTCCATCACCGCCAAACAAGCTGTCATTGCCTTTGCCGCCCGACAGGATATCCGCTCCACCAAGCCCGCTCAGCGAATTCCGGCCATCGTTGCCCTGCAGCACATTTAGCCCGTCGGTCCCCTGACCGGAGATATCTGCCTTGCCGATCAGGATAAGCCGCTCGATATTGGCGTCGAGCGTGTAGGACACGGTCGACTTGACGGTGTCTGTACCCTGGTTGGCAGCCTCGCTCAGGTGATCGTTGACATTGTCGGTGATCAGCGTGTCGTTGCCAGTTCCGCCGATAATGGCGCCGTTGACGACGCCGCCACGGTTGTCAAACGTGTTGACCCCGCTGCCGAATGCGACGCTACCTTCGATCGTGCCATCGTTGACGAGATGTGCCTTCGAACCCGAGAACACGATGGCCTGGCCACTGCTGCCGATCAGCAGCCCGTGATTGATCACGCGGACGACTTCAGTCTCGGAACTCGGAATCTCGATAGCAGATCTGTCGCCGGCTATGACACCGTCACGGCCGTTGACGATAGTCCCCCGCTCGCTTTCAAAGCCGATCGCGACGGTACCCGTGATCATGCCATCATTGCTGAGGCGCGAGCCTGTGCCTGGCCCTATATAGACGCCATAGCTGCCAGTGCTGCCCGAAATCTCGCCGCTATTGCTCAACCTGCTGGCGTCGCCAGCCAGCCAAACTCCCCAGTAGCCACCATAAACACTGCCGGTATCGCCGATTGTCACGTCGTCGCGCGCGCCGATGGCAAACAATCCCGCGGCACTGTCGACGAGTCGTCCGTCGATGACATAGGTATTGTCGTGAATATCGGCGGCGTGACGGGAGTCTTCGGTCAATGCCGCTTGTTCGGGGACATCGACAACTTTTCCCTCTATGACGGCTCCGCTTTCTCCGACGTGAATGGTATTGCCTGCGGTTTTGATGAGGATAGGACCGTATTCGGTATCAACAATGTTTCTTTTGGACATGTCTGATTTCCAATTCGCGGATGATCATTGACAGCGCGGAGACTACGCCGGCTGCGTACTCGCCTCAGAACTTGAATGCGAAACCGTCGTCAGCCAAATCGGCCTTGGTGAAGCCGAAAAGCAGCAGGCTGTCGTGACCGAGTTTGATGAGCAGCCCTTCATCACTGTTATGTGCGTGACTGAGGACATCGGCCAGGTTGTCGATGCCCTTCCAGTTGGTGATGTCGAGGATGTCGGAGAATTCCGTATAGTCCATAACCTGGTCGTGCCCGTCACCGGTGGAAAACACGAACGTATCGGCTGCATCGGATGTACCTTGGTGGTCGCCGCTCAGTTCGTCATTGCCCTTTCCGCCCGCCAAAGTGTCGGCGCCGTTTCCACCCACCAGCCTGTTGTCGCTATCGTTGCCGATAAGCGTGTCGGCACTCGCGGTTCCTGTGCCGTTGATATTGCCCTTGCCGATCAGGATCAGCGTCTCGACATTGTCCGACAGTTTGTAGCTGACCGTGGCTTCCACCGTGTCGGCGCCGCCACCAACCTCTTCCGTGAGCTTGTATTTGGCATTGTCGGTGACCAACAGATCGTCACCGCCCTGGCCGACAATGGAGCCGTGAATCGTGCCGCCTCGCGTATCCAGAACGTCCTTGCCGTCACCGAGCTCAATGTCGCCGTCCACGACGCCGTCATTGACGATGGTGTCATCGCCCGCACCGCCGTCCACGGCGCAGTCGACGGCACTGTGGACGAGGCCATGATTGACGAGCCTGCTCGCCCCGGAGCCCATGTACATGCCTTCATCGAGCCCATAAATGCGTCCCTTGGCGCCATTGACTATAGTCGTTCCGCCTGAAGACTCGTCATCAAATGCCATCTCACCGATGATCGTGCCGAAATTTTCCAACCGGGAATGTGAACCGACGTCATAAACCGCGGTCGCCTTTGTAGAGATTATCTGACCGTGGTTGGTTATGAGCGAGCCGTCGCCGTGCGCATTGATGGCATCGGCTCCCGAAACTTTGCCATGGACGCCGACACTGATCCTGTCGCGAATTCCATAAGACACAACGCCCGATCCGTAGCCGATGACGCGACCGTCGATGTGGTAGCTATTGTCGCTGACAACTGGCGTCACATTCGGATCTTCAAAAATGGCGCCGGGCCCTCCTCCCTCGGGGAAATCGCCTGTGGCGATGACGGTCGCATTCTCGCTGATCTCATAAGTATTTCCCGAGGTCGTGATGCCGATCGAGCCGTTCTGCAATCCTGTTATAGTCGTGCGCGCCATGAGGCGTTCCTTTCAAACGCTGACATGTTGACCTGTCGCCCCACCGGCCGGTGATGTGGGACAGGCAGCGATGTCGGGAGAATGATAATTGTCGGCCAACAGCCTGCGTCGAGGTCCGCGTCAAGACGCAGACATGTCAAGCGCGTTAAGCTGCCGGATTTTGCAGGCTAGTCATTCGCGAATCGAAAATCCGCGGCCTGCAGATCAGCTGTCGCCGTGTCCTCCAGAGTGATCACGTCGCCATGGCCAAGGGTGATGAGCACGTCGCCGTGATGCTCTTCGAGGTAATGCTTCTTGAGGTTTGACAAATCGCCGATCTCGAGGAAATTCGAGAGGTTGATGATGTCGTGCCCTTTTCCGTTTGCGGTAAAATCCCGAATCGTGTCGTGGCCGGTCCCTTTGTCGAACTCGAAATCATCTGCTCCAGCGCCGCCAAAAAGGACATCATTGCCCTTGCCGCCGGATAGAGCATCGTCGCCGCCGCGGCCTTTCAGGATGTTATTGCCCCTGTTGCCGAAGATACTATTGCCTTCCGCATTGCCGATACCACTGGTCCTAGCCGAGCCGAGCAGGAAGAGGCTCTCGAAATTGGCGCCGAGCGTGAAGCTGACGGTTGAATGGACTGCATCATTCGTGCCACCTGTCGCGTCCTCGATTAGGTTGGCATCAGCGTTGTCGACGAAATAGATGTCGTTGCCGGTGCCACCTTCGATCAGACCGTCGACCGTGCCACCGCGATTGTCGAACACGTCTTGGCCATCGGCTAGGAGCACATTGCCGCTGATAGTGCCGTGGTTGGTGATGATCTCCCGCTCATCGCCGCCAACGATAGTGCCGCTGATCGCACCGTTATTGGTGATCCTGGACATCTGGCTGCCGTCAGTCACCCCGGAGAGATCGATGCTGGTGTCGCCGTCTATCTTGGCAAATTCGGCATTGATCAGGGTCAGACCATAGGTCAATCCGACAACCGCGTTCTCGGCGTCCAACGTGCTGATGTTCAGGATCGACGTGCCAAGGCTTTCGTTGCGGATACCATCCGCCGTCGCGACGATCTGGCCCTTGTTGACGACTACGTTACCATCGGCGACACTGCCGGAGCCGTCGTTGTCGAGCCAAAGTCCGATATTGCCGGTGATAATGCTGTCGAAACCTGCGGTAATGGTATTGTCCATGCCTCGGATCAGCAGGCCGCTGCCGCCGATCACATGGATCTCGCCCTCGACATCGATCGCATCGGAGTGGAAGTCAGGGCTTTGGAGAATGCCGCTGCTATTACTGACATTGATGGTATCGCCCTTGGCAAGGTTGATCGTCGAATCCGAGTCGGCGATTTCGTAGGTCGAACTGCGGTTGCCGATATTGCGCGTGAAACCCATTTCACTACTCCAGAATTCGTGCAAGCATCGCAACGGCCACAGGTCGCCCTGCGCGACGAGGTGCTCGCCGCCCATGGGATGAGCCGAGGATGTTCAGTTCATTGCCGGCGGTCGACGGATTTGGCCCAGGTGCCTGCACCTCGGTGCATGTCGAGCGTCGCCTTCTTTTCCAACGTCCGTGGGCCATCGCCCTTGCTGTGGATCGCTGCTGCCGGTTGCATATCGGTCAGAAATCAACACGGCAAGCCGGTTTCCAGACGTGGTTTCACTCTGTTGCGCTTTCTGTACGCAACATGCGCTATCTGTCCTTCTGCCGCAGTCAGTTTTTGTGTCAGACTACAAATCGTGGGGTCTGTGTGCCGTTAGGACGATGGGGTTCCGATCAGATCCGAGGCGCCCCTCGGAAATCGCAAACCTCGGGCGAATACCCCTTCTAACCGATCAATCACTCAAATGTGAAATTCGAAACTTCAACGAGAACCGTCAAGTCGCCAGTGGTGCCTGAGTTTCGGCAAGCACTCCCGCGCGAGTGAGAACCTGCACATGCCGGACACGGGTCACTGGGAATGCAGGCTACGCATGTTTGATGGGGACAGTGCCGATGATCGAAATAGGACAATCGCTATTCGACAACTTCACGTCGATGGAGATCCGATATCCGGAGGGACGTAGCGCCGGTCTTGGCGCACAACAAAGATACGAGGCGATCAACAACCATGTCTCCTACCGTCTGAAAGATCGGGGCGCCCGCAGGGATGCATCCGGACCGCTCAGTTTGCTCGGTATGCGTCCGGCCGGCAGTTTGGCGCTAGGCTACAACAGGGATCACTATGCGACCGATATTCGCGTTGACGGCGAGGGACTGGCAAAATACTGCTTCGTCCTGACCACAAGTGGCGCGCTCGAAATGTCGTTGGGCGGATTGGCGCCCGTCGTCGGCGATCGACAGCGTGGACTGATCTATGAAGGTCGCCAGCAACGACATTTCGAGACCGTCGAAAATACCGCCCGGATATTGATGTGGGTGGAGGCTTCGCGATTTGAACGGGCCTTGGTCGCCGGCATGGATGAAGCTCTGCTCGACAAACTGGAATTCGAGAGCCAGATCGACTGGAGCGGCGCCGCTGCTGCTGCTGCTGTACGGCGATCGATCGAATATTTCGTGTCTGAATTGAACGATCCGCACGGGCTTGCAAGCATACCCACAGCGCTCGAGGCATTTACCGACAGCCTGGTTCATCTGATGCTGAATGCGCTGCCGCACAATTATACCGAACGGATGAAGCGCTCCGTGGCGTCACCCGTTCCGGCGCATCTTCGGCGCGCGATTGCTTTCATGCATGCCTCGGCCGACCTGCCTGTGACGATGGCTGATGTCGCAGTCGCCGCAGGATGCGGCACACGCACATTGCTGAACGCCTTTCGCCGCTTCCGCGATACGACGCCGCTGGCGGCACTACACGACATTCGCCTTCAACACGCCAGAAAGGCTTTGCTTGCCGATTCCGACAGTCAATCCGTCTCGAACATCGCCAGGCGCTTTGGATTTTCCAATCCGTCACGATTTGCTGTGGCCTATGGAAAGCGCTTTGGTGAAACGCCCAGAGAAACACGGGCGGCGGACCTGCGTGACTGAGCTATCGTGAGGCGTTTTCTACTTCCTGAGATTCTTCTCGGGCATGTTGGCATGGAAATGGGCGTAGATCTGCCGCGCCACGGTTTCCGAAATGCCGGGCACGGAGAGCAGATCGGGAATGCCGGCGCGCGACACGGCCTTGGCCGTGCCGAAATGCTGCAGCAGTGCCCGCTTGCGGGTTGGGCCGATGCCGGACACTTCATCGAGCGGGTTCTTGACCATTTCCTTCTTGCGCCGGGCGCGATGCGAGCCGATGGCGAAGCGGTGCGCCTCGTCGCGCAGCCGCTGGATGAAATAAAGCACGGGGTCACGTGGCGGCAGCGTGAAGGACGGCTTGCCCTCGGGGAAAAAGCGCTCACGGCCGGCGTCGCGGTCGACGCCCTTGGCGACGCCGATGGCTGTGACGCTGTCAGTGATGTCGAGTTCGGCGAGGATGGCGCGCACCGCGGTCATCTGTCCCTGACCGCCGTCGATCAGGATCACGTCGGGCCAGGCTGGAATGGTGTCGTCTTCGACCGGCGGCAGGCTGCGATCCGGCTTGCCGTTCTCCTTGATCAGCCGCGAGAAGCGGCGTGTCATCACTTCGCGCATCATGCCGAAGTCGTCGCCAGGCGTCAGCTCTTCCGACTTGATGTTGAACTTGCGGTATTGGCTTTTGAGGAAACCATCCGGGCCGGCCACGACCATGCCGCCGACGGCATTGGTACCCATGATATGCGAGTTATCGTAGATCTCGATGCGGCGCGGCGGGTAGGGCAGGGCGAAGGTCTCGGCGAGGCCGGACAACAGCCGCGATTGCGATGAGGTCTCGGCGAGCTTGCGGCCATGCGCCTCGCGCGCATTGGCGAGCGCATGGTCGACGACCTCGCGTTTGTCGCCGCGCTGCGGTGCGGCGATATGCACCCGGAAGCCGGCGCGTTCGGTCAGCGCGTCCGACAGCAGTTGCATTTCCTCGATTTGCTCGGAGAGCAGGATCTGCCGTGGGCAGGGCTTGTCGTCATAGAACTGCGCCAGGAAGGCATTCAGCACCTCGTCGCCGGTCAGCGACGGATCGGCTTTGGGGAAATAGGCGCGGTTACCCCAGTTCTGGCCGGTGCGGTAGAAGAACACCTGAATGCAGGAGAGCCCGCCCTCGTGGTGGATGGCAAAGACGTCCGCTTCCTCGATCGTGGCGAGGTTGATGCCCTGGTGGCTCTGCACATGAGAAAGTGCTGCCAGCCGGTCGCGATAGACAGCGGCACGCTCGAAATCGAGTTCCTCCGACGCCTGGTTCATCGCCTCGGCGATGCCAGACTTGACGTTCTGGCTCTTGCCGGAGAGGAAGTCGCGCGCCTCGGCGACCAGGGTGTTGTACGCCTCGTCGGAGACCTCGTGTGTGCAGGGGCCGGCACAGCGCTTGATCTGGTAGAGCAGGCAAGGCCGGGTGCGGCTCTCGAACACCGAGTCGGTGCAGGTCCGGAGCAGGAAGGCCCGCTGCAGCGAATTGATGGTTCGGCCGACGGCGGTGGCCGAGGCAAACGGGCCGAAATAGTCGCCTTTTCGCACGCGCGCGCCGCGATGCTTCATGATCGCCGGCGCCCGATGGCTGCCGGAGATCAGGATATAAGGAAACGATTTGTCGTCGCGCAGCAGCACGTTGAATTTCGGCCGCAAGCGCTTGATCAGATTCGCTTCGAGCAGCAGCGCTTCGGTCTCGGTGCGGGTGATGACGAATTCCATATTCGCCGTCTCGCGCACCATCCGGCCGATACGGTTGGAATGCACCCGTCCCGCGGCATAGTTGCCGACGCGCTTCTTCAGCGACCGCGCCTTGCCGACATAGAGCACGTCGCCATCCGCATTCAGCATGCGGTAGACGCCGGGGCTGTTGGGCAATTGCTTGACGAATTCGCCGATCAGCTCGATGCCGGTCAGGCCGGTTTCGGGCAATGGCGTCTCCCGCCAGGCGATATCGGGACCTTTGGCCGTGGGAATATCGACGTCGGCTTCGACGATATCGTCGTCATCGTCTTCGGTCACGTTCTCGTCGTATAAAATGCCGCCGTCATCGGGCGTGCGCGGGGTCATTCTCTATTCTCCAAAACGTCCGGCGTCCGCCATGCAAGATGCTGGCCGCCATCCAGCGCGATCATCTGTCCGGTGATCGACGGCGTGTCAAAGAGAAACCGGATGGTCTGACCAAATTCCGGCAGCATCGGCCCGGCCTTCAATATAAGCCCTTCGACCTGCTCTGCAAAATCCTCATCCGTCTGGCGGCTGTTCCGGAGGGTTGGGCCGGGGCCGATGGCATTGACGCGAATGCGCGGCGCCAGCGCCTGCGCCAGAGTTTTGGTCGCCGTCCAGAGCGTCGCCTTCGACAAGGTATAGGAATAGAAATCCGGCCGGAGTTTCCAGACCCGCTGGTCGATGATGTTGACGACGAGACCATGCCGTTCCTCGGGCAACTGCCGGGCAAAATGGCCGATCAGCACCGATGGCGCTTTCACATGCAGCGCAAAATGCAGATCGAAGGTCTCAGATGAGAACTCGGCAACCGAATCTCGCTGAAACACGGAGGCATTGTTGACCAGCAATCCAAGCGGCCCAATCCCGTCGATAGCCGCTGCGACAATCCGCGCACAATCCTCCATCTTGGTGAGATCGCCGCTGACCACCATCGCCTTGCCGCCGTCGGCGCGGATTTCCGCAGCCAGGGCCTCGGCTTCTGCAGTGGAAGTGTGGCTGTGGATCGCCACCGCAAAGTCATGGTGGGCAAGATCGCGCACCATTGCCGCGCCTATTCTCGTAGCTCCGCCTGTGACCAGAGCGGTCTTCAGTTTTTCGGTGGTCAATCCGCTGCCCCGGGAATCGTTTAAATTGTCGGACCAAAAGATATAGCGATGCGAAGCCTTGTCAAAAAGGCGGGATAGTCAAATTTTTAACCATAATATATTTCGAGATACGATAGGAATAAATAAGTAAATAATCTTAGTTAATGAAATATAATATAGAAATATTGGCGTTAATATTTATGTTTTAGGCGATGTTATCGAAATGACACAACAATGCCTTTATTTTTTCACGCTTTGGTAACTTCGCTTCCTCATTTAGTAGTCATCAATTCTTTCAATCCGAACGTGGATTGTTGGCTAAACCCGGCGCTGTTGCATTGTTTTGCGTGGCGCAGCCCGGTCTAAAAGGAGACTAAAATGCGCAACCTGATGATGACCCTTATGGCTTCCGCTATGCTGATCGGCGCCGCTTCCCTGGCCCATGCGGCCGATGCGATCGACGAAGTGCCGGCCGCCCCTGAGGCGCAGGACACGGTCAGCGGTCCGACCGGCTGGGACGGCGGCTATGTCGGTGCCAAGCTTGGCTATCAGTGGGGCAAGACTAAGGAAGGCGGTCACTATGACGCCAACGGCCTCGGCACCGGCGTCTACACCGGCTACAACATCCAGAACGGCAAGATTGTGTACGGCCCGGAAGCCGACCTGAACTATTCCGGCATCGATCACACGACCAATGGCGTCAAGACCCAGCAGCAGCTCAACGGCTCGCTCCGCGGCCGCGTCGGCTATGACCTCGACCCCGTGCTGCTCTACGGCACCGCCGGTCTGGCTATCAGTGACGTCAAGTCGCAAGACGCGACCTCGTCTGAAAGCAACACGCTGTTCGGCCTGACTGCAGGCGCCGGTGCGGAAACCAAGATCACCGATTCGATCACGGCCCGCGCCGAATATCGCTACACCGACTATAAGCGCCAGAATTTCGACCTCGACAGCGGCTCCGATCGCCGTGGTCTGAAGACCCATGAGCTGAACCTCGGCCTCGGCGTCCGCTTCTGATCATCTCCCTGACTGACCTCCAACCTCCAGGCCCCGTCTTCCAAAAGGCGGGGTTTTTCTTCACCGCGCCTCAGCCGGTGAAATACCGGAACTTTCATATCATGCCGAAGTTTATCCTTCGTCCCGTCAAGAGGGAGAAAGGATTGCATCATGGCAAAATATCTCGACAATCCCGACGGCTATTTTCGTGCGCGCCGCGAAGAAGAGCAAGACGCGCCGGTCACCCTCACCGCGACCGAAGCGCGGCAGGGCAGTTGGGGCAAACCTGTGCTTTACGTTCTGGTTTGCGGCCTCATTCTGGCGATGATCGCCTGGTGGGGCGCCGAATATTATGGCTCCAAGATCGCGCCGCCGGTCGACAAGACGACCACCTCATCTGTCGACAGGGCGCCTGCGACCACGCCCGCTGTCAATGACAACCAGCCGAAAGGCCAGCCGATACAGAAGTCGCCGACCATCCAGGACTCGACCAAGATGTAACGAATGGTCTGCAGCCGCCCGCTGTCAAAGCGGGCTTTGGTTGCGTAGTTGAATAAGGCCGGATCTGTATCCGGCCTACATGTATGACTCAGGTAGCCGGAGCCTGCGGCTTCAGTTTTGGATAGTCCGGAAAAGCCTTCTCGAAGCGCTCTTGCCAGCCCTTCAGCTTGTCGCGGCCCTTTTCCCATTCACCGGCAAAGCGCAGTTCGAGATAGCCGAGCATGGCCGCCATGGCGAAATGCCCGCCGTTCATCCGCTTCAGTCCGCCCGGAGGATTGGCATTGAGGTGATCGAGTCCGCGCGCCGCCTTTTCCCACTGCCTGTCGATCCAGGGCTGGTAGACCTTCTCCGGCGGACGGAAGCGCTTTTCATAGACAATCGCCAGCAGGCAATCGGTGATTCCGTCGCAGAGTGCTTCGAGGGTTTCGGCCTCTGTGCGTCGTTCGTCATTGCGCGGATAGAGCTTATGCTCCGCCGAGCGGTTGAGGAACTGCATGATCGCGACGCTGTCATAGATCGGCCGATCGTCGCCGCGCAGCAGAACCGGGATTTTGCCGAGCGGATTGCTGGCGATGAGGTCTTCGGGCGCACCGTCCGTCTTGGTCGGCACGGCCTCGATTTCGATGCCGAGATGTCGTGCCGCCATCAGCACCTTGGCGGAATAAGGCGATGTCGATGAATAGAAAAGTTTCATGATGGCTCATTCCTTCAGGGGATGGGCGGAAGCGTGACTATATTCTGCCGGCAGCTCTGCCGGGCGACTTCGCCGCACGAGCGGAAGTCGAGCGATTTCGTCATGCAGATGCGGATCTCCGCCAGTTGGCCGTCTTCGCAGGTGACCGCGATGCCGTCCCGCCGCAGACCGGGGTTGACGTTGATCATCAGGTTCTCGATGTCGTCGGTCCTGAGCTTGCGGTTCATGCTGCCGCTGAAAATGACCGGCGGTATCTGGACCTTTGAAAAGGCTGCGCGCAACTGACCGAAAAAGCGTTCCTGGCTGAGGCCGGAGCAGGTGCCGTGCGTGCGCCATTCATGTCCGGCAAGCCCGGCCGATGGGACGATGTCGTACAGGCTGCGGATCAGATTGCTGGGCACTCGATCCGGCTCGGAACTCTGGCAGTTCTCGGGATAGCCATGCTCGTTCTGCGGCCATAGACCATGCACGACGAGACTATACCGATGCTTGCCGTTGCATTGCGGCGTCCGCCCGCCGGCGTCATGCCCGGCACACCAGGTCGGTGACCAGGACAGCGACAGAACGTAGAAATCGAATTCGGCAGCGACGGCAGGTCGCGACAAAGCAAGGCCCGCGATCAGCGTCCATCCGGCAAGCATCACGCGGAGCAGGCGTCGCATCCTGTCGTTCCTCACCAGCCAAGGGTGTCGCGGATCGTCGAGCAATCCTTGCCGTAGACATGCCAGGGGTCGAGCCCTGCGACGCAGAATTCCACGTTGTCCGTGCCTGGCACGCCGGCGAAACCCCAAGGCCTGGCGATCAGATACCACATGTCGCGGCGGCTGCCATCGCTCAGTGCCGCGGTCGCGTGGCAAAACTGCCGACCGACATCGTGATATTCGTCGCGCTGACGCTCATAGGTCATCGTCGGATTGACGATCTCCTGCAGCTTCAGTCCGGCTTCATTGTAGTGGCGGAATTTCAATGCGAAATCGAACTTCAGCTGGCGGGCGACCCATCTCGCATCGCATTGCGGGCTGGAATCCAGAACCGGCCAGGCGAAGGCGCTCCCTGTGTTTATCGAAAGGGTTGCGACGACAAAGCCGAGCGCGAGCAGGAAACGAAGGGCAGACATGGTATTTCTCCGTAGGAGACGCCAGCATTGGTCGCTTCGTCCTATCAGGTCAAGAGCATTCCGGCCACAGTCCCCACCGCTGTCAATCCGCGGCCCAGAGCACCTTATGGGCGTCGAGGAAGTCGACCGAATGGATTACGGTGCCAGCCTCGCCGAGGAAGCAGACATTGTAGTTCGGCGCGAAGGCGCCATAGCCCATGCGCTCGACGATGCCGGAAAAATCCGGCCAGCAGACGTGGTTGGTGGAGCGCGGCGCCGAGAACGGAATGCCGCAGACCTGCCCGCTCAGCGTGAAATGGCAATGACCGAAGAAAATATGCCGGATCGTCTCCCGATGGCGGCGCAAAATGGCGTGGAAATCTGCTTCGTGCACGATGCCGATCGCATCGGCATTGGCGACATGCACCGGCAGCGGATTGTGGTGCATGAACAGCCACACCGGTTTTCCCGAAGTTTCGGCCTGTTCCAGCACGCGGCTCAACCACACTTGCCGTTTTGCGTCATAATGGCCGGCATGGGTGCCGGGCTCGGCAGTGTCGAGATAGACGAAGAGACCGGCATCCGTGTCCTCAGTCCATTGCACATAGCCGTTCTCATCGCGCTCGGCATCGCTGAACAGCGAGGCGAAGGTCTCGCGGTTGTCATGGTTGCCGATCAGCAGGCGAGGCGAGAGCCGGTCCTTGAGAGGCGAGGCGTCCAGAATGGTTTTTAGCTGCTTATAACTGTCGGCTTTGCCGTAGTGGGTCAGGTCACCGGTGATGACGATACGGTCGGCATCGGCGTGGAATTCGGCGACATGGCCGAGGCAGGCCTCGAAATTGCCGATGGGATCAAAGCCCAGAATGGGTTCCGGATTGATGTGAATGTCGGAGATGTGGACGAGTTTCATGGCTGGTGTATCACTTTGGAACGAGGCATTGCTTGATAAAGCGGCTTTTCCCTCCTTTTTGTGACAGGTTTCAAGTCCCCATTCCGTCCTGGCTCCGGAATTGTACTTTTTTGGTCCGCAGAACCGCGGTTCGTCAGCTCCGCTATGCTGTTTAACCAATTCGTAAATCAAGAGAATTAGTAATGAGACATATTCCTGATTTCGCGCCATGAAGGATGCGTCCATGAGCCCGACATTTCGCCGTCTCCTGAAAGATCGTTCGGGCAATTTCGCCCTCATGTTCGGCCTGCTGACGATTCCGATCGTGTCGGCGCTCGGCTGCGCAGTCGACCTCAGCTATGCGCTAACGGCTCAGAGGCAGTTGCAGCAGTCGGCGGATTCGGCGGCGGTATCCGCCCTTGCAGAGCAGTCGGTCGGCGTCATCGCAGCATTGAAGAACGGAACCATTGGCACAGTCGATGTGGCCAACACTGACGCTGGCGCAATTTCAAGGCGAATCTCGACCCCAAGCTCGCCTCCTACGTGACCGACTATCACATGAACATACAACGCACCGCGACGCAGTTCACCTCGACGGTAACCTTTACGGCAAAAGTGCCCACCAGCTTTCTCGGCATTATCGGCAAGAATTTCGTCACGGTTTCAGGGAGTTCACAGGGAAGCTATGTGCCGGCAACCTACACCGATTTCTACCTCATGCTGGATAACTCGCCGTCAATGGGCCTGGGCGCGACCACGGCCGACATCACCGCCCTGCAGAACGCGACGAAGAACAACAAGAATGACGCGAATTGCGCCTTCGCCTGTCACGACACGAGCGGTGTGAGCGATTACTATACTCTGGCCAAGTCGCTCAACATCACCACGCGCATTCAAGTGGTTGCCAAGGCTGCGCAGGCCATGATGACGACCGCGGCGTCGAACCGCAAATATTCCGACCAATATCGGATGTCAGTCTATTCCATGGGCACTGACGCCGCCACCGAGCAACTGACCAATGTTGCGCCGCTTTCCTACGACCTGACGACGGTGGCCAGCAAGACGGCAACCATAGATCTGATGACGATCAAGGGAAACAACTACAACAAGGACCAGCAAACCGACCTGCTGTCCAACCTGACCAGCCTCAAGACCACCATCGGTACCAGCGGAACAGGTCTGGATGCCACCAGTCCGCAGAAGGTGCTTTTCCTGGTCAGCGATGGGGTTGAGGACGCCAACCGTCCGACCGGCTGCCTGAAGACGGTCACCAGCAGCACGCGGTGCCAGCAGCCACTTGATTCGTCGATCTGCACGAAGATCAAGGCCAATGGCGTGCGCATAGCCGTACTCTATACGACCTACCAGCCAGTCACGGCCAATTCATGGTATAATAGCTGGATCAAGCCGTTCAGCACTGAGATCAATCCTGCCATGAAGGCCTGTGCCAGCGATGGTCTGTTCTTCGAAGTCAGCCCATCGGATGGCATTACCGAGGCGATGAATGCGCTGTTCCTCAAGATCGTCAATGTTCCCAGACTAACGGGCTAACTTGTTACCCCGTTAGTCTCCGGCTGACGGGGGTAACCCGTCATGTCCAGGCTGACGGGGTAACCCGTCATGTCCAGGCTGACGTAACCGTTGATCACTCGCCGCGGATCCAGACAGTCCGACTGCCGGCGAAGCGGTCCTGCGCTATCACGTTCGTGAGCCACGGCAAGAGTGTGTCGAGTTCGTCCTTGAGTGTATAGGGCGGGTTGACGATGATCAGGCCCGAGCCCGATAGGCCGGTTGTATCGCGATCGTTGCGGACGGACAGTTCGGCGCAGAGTATTTTCTGGATGCCCAGCGCTTCCAGCGCCGCGTGAAAAGCCTTGATCGGCGCGCCCTGCTTCAGCGGATACCAGAGGCAATAAACGCCGCCTGGAAATTTTCGCCAGGCCTTGCCGAGCCCATCGGCAAGCCGCCGATATTCGCCCTCCAGCTCGAAGGGTGGGTCGACGAGGATCAGCCCGCGCTTCTCCTTTGGCGGCAGATGCGCGTTGAGCGCCAGCCAGCCGTCGAGATGCGTCGCGCGCGTCTGGAAATCGCCGATGAAGTTTGCCGCCAGCGCTTCATAGTCGGCCGGGTGGAGTTCCATCAGCGATAGCCGATCTTCCTTGCGCAGCATCAGGCGCGAGATTTTCGGCGAGCCTGGATAGAGCCTCACGCCGCCGTCGGGGTTGAGTGCCCGCACGGTCTGCAGATAGGGTTCGATCAGCGGCGCAACGGACGAGGGTAGTGACGCCCCCATCACCCGGCCGATGCCATCGCGCCACTCGCCGGTCTTCTGCGCCTCTTCGGAGGAAAGATCATAGACACCAATGCCGGCATGGGTATCGATCACCCGGAACGGCTTGTCCTTCTGCTTGAGATAGGCGATCAGCCGCGCAAGCACCGCATGCTTGAAGACATCGGCGAAATTGCCGGCATGATAGATATGGCGGTAGTTCATGGGTCGGATGAATTTTCCTGATGTGCACTGCGGCAACTTTTCCCGCGCGCCGGCTTCGATTATACAATTGCCATGAACATTGCGACCCGCATACCGGAAAAAATCACGATCGGTCATTCGGCCTGCCCGCATGACTGTCCCTCCACCTGCGCGCTCGAGGTCGAGATCCAGGCTGACGGCCGCATCGGCCGCGTCCGCGGTGCCGCCGACAACAGCTACACGGCCGGCGTCATCTGCGCCAAGGTCGCCCGCTATGCCGAGCGGCTCTATCATCCGGATCGGCTGATGCATCCCATGCGTCGCAAGGGCGCCAAGGGGGAGGGGAACTGGCAGCGCATCGACTGGACCGATGCGCTCGACGAGATCGCCGATGCTTTCCTCAAGGCCGAAGCCCGTTATGGCGCCGAAACCGTCTGGCCCTATTTCTACGCCGGCACGATGGGCTGGGTGCAGCGCGATTCCATCGAGCGCCTCCGCCACGCCAAGAAATATTCCGGCTTCTTCGATTCCATCTGCACCAACCCGGCCTGGTCCGGTTATTATATGGGAACCGGCGCACTGCGCGGCCCCGATCCGCGCGAAATGGCCAAGGCGGATTGCGTCGTGATCTGGGGCACCAATGCCGTGACGACCCAGATCAACGTGATGACGCATGCCACCCGCGCCCGCAAGGATCGCGGTGCAAAGATCGTCGTCGTCGACATCTACGACAATCCGACGATGAAGCAGGCCGATATCAAGTTGATCCTCAGGCCGGGATCGGACGCGGCACTCGCCTGCGCCGCCATGCATATCGCCTTCCGCGACGGCTATGCCGACCGCGGCTATATGGCGAAATATGCCGACGATCCAGTTGGTCTCGAAGCGCATCTTGCAACGAAGACGCCGGAATGGGCGGCCGCGATCACCGGCCTGTCAGTCGAGGAGATCGAGGCGTTCGGAAAACTGGTGGGCACGACGAAGAAGACCTATTTCCGCCTCGGCTACGGTTTTTCCCGCAGCCGCAATGGCACGGTCTCCATGCATGCGGCGCTAAGCCTGCCGACCGTGCTCGGTTCCTGGCAATATGAAGGCGGCGGTGGCTTCCATACCAATGCCGCGATCTTTGGCATGAAGAACGACCTTTTGACGGGCCAGGGTTTTGCCGACCGGAATGTCCGCCAGCTCGACCAGTCCGAGCTCGGTCGCATCCTGACCGGCGACGCCAAGGCATTGCGTCATGGCCCGCCGGTGACCGCGATGCTGATCCAGAACACCAATCCGGTCAACGTCATGCCCGAGCAGCGGCTGGTCAAGCGCGGCTTCCTGCGCGACGACCTTTTTGTCGCCGTGCACGAGCAGTTCGTGACCGAGACCGCCGAACTGGCCGACATCGTCCTGCCCGCCACCATGTTCGTCGAGCATGACGACATCTACAAGGCCGGAGGCCAGAGCCACATCGTGCTCGGCCCGAAACTGGTCGAGCCGCCATCCACCGTGCGCACCAACCTCTTCGTCATCGAGGAACTCGCCAAGCGCCTCGGCGTGTCGCACATGCCGGGCTTTGGGTTGAGCGAGCGCGAGCATATCGACGAAATCCTCTCGGGCGATGGCATGCCGGATTACGAAGAGCTCGAAGCCGAGAAGTGGCACGATCGCCAGCCGGATTTCGACACAGCCCACTATGTCAGAGGCTTCGGCCATCCCGACGGTAAGTTCCGTTTCAAGCCCGACTGGATCGGCCAGCGCGGCTCGATCCGTCCACCTGATAATGTCGGCCTGCTGGGGCCGGTCAGCCAATTGCCGGCCTTCCCGGATTTCTGCCCGGTGATCGAACTGCCGGATGCCGATCATCCCTACCGCCTCGCGACCCCACCGGCGCGCAACTATCTCAATTCCACCTTCTCCGAGACCAAGACCTCGCGCGAGAAGGAGGGCCGGCCGGAGGTGATGATTTCGCCTGACGATGCCGAGCGGGAAGGGGTCGCCAATGGCGACATCGTCACCCTCGGCAATCTGCGCGGCGCGCTGCGCATCCACGCCAGAGTGAGCGATTTGACCAGGCCCGGCGTGCTGATCGCCGAAGGCCTGTGGCCGAACAAGGCGCATCTCGACGGCGAGGGCATCAATGTTCTGACCGGTGCCGACAATATCGCGCCACATGGCGGCGTCGGCGTGCACGACAATCGCGTCTGGCTCCGGACCTCCAACAAAACCGCATCGGTCGCCTGACCGGTGTTTTCGTTACCTGCCGCATTGCCAATCCTCCCCGATCACCAGGAAAGTAGCGTGAATTCATGGATGCCAAGACCGAACCGAAAGTGAAAATCCTTTCGTCCGAAACGCTCTCCAAGCGTTTCGTCCATCTGCAGAAAGTCACGGTCGAGCACGAGACGCTGGCCGGCGGCCGCCAGACCGTGGTGCGCGAGATCCACGACCACGGCAATGCCGCCACGATCCTGCTCTATGACGTTAGGCGCAAAAGCGTGATCTTCGTCCGCCAGCTCCGCGTGCCGCCCGTCATGAACGGCGACGATGGTTTTATGATCGAAACCCCGGCTGGCCTGCTCGACAAGGACGATTCGCTGACCGCCATCATCCGCGAAGCGATGGAGGAAACCGGCTATCGCATCGACCGCGCCGACTATCTCTTCGACGCCTATATGTCGCCCGGCACGCTGACAGAAAAGGTCAGCTTCTTCGCCGCCGAGATCGACGTGACGATGAAATCCGGCACGGGCGGCGGTTTGGAGGAAGAGGGGGAGGACATCGAAATCCTCGAAATCCCGCTCGCTGACGCCTATGAAATGATCGGCACGGGCAAGATCTGCGACGCCAAGACGATCATGCTGCTGCAATGGGCGAAGATGAAGTACGGCGCCTGAAGCGCATTATCATCTCGCGCGCCACCGTCATCTGACAGCGCCTGGAAAAGGCCGGTGCAGGATCAGTCCTGCACCGGGCGCCGATCATCCGGCTACAGTGTGAATGCGGTCGCATCCAGTTCGGCCAGCGACGTCGCCTGAACGATAAGTTTGTCGCCGTGTCCGAATGAAAGCCAGACATCCGATCCATGTTGCGACATGTGTGATTGGATATCCGAAACGCTGGTAATGCCGGCGAAGTTCTTCAGGTGGATCGTATCTTCGCCGTCGATATAGTCGGTGATCGTGTCCACCTGATCACCCTTGCCGAAGACGAAAATGTCGTTGCCGGCGCCGCCGGTGAGCAAATCGTTGCCGGCCTTGCCGCCGATCGTATCTTCTCCGCCCATGCCGAAGAGGTGATTGTCACCCTTGTTTCCGTAAACAAGGTTATTCAGGTCATTGCCATGGCCGTTGAGGTTGCCCTTGCCGAGCAGGTAGAGAAAGTCGACATTGGCATCCAGGGTGGCGCTCGCGTAGCTTTTCACCGTGTCGAGGCCTTTGCCGGCATTTTCGAGCACATGCTGTCCTTTGCCGAGGATATACGTATCGCTTCCATCGCCGCCGGCGACGCTCGTATACGTGCCGAGATGACTGTCGAAATAGTCGTTTCCGTCGCCGAGATCGATCAGTCCCTGAATAGTACCTGTATTGGTCACCCGCGTGACCCCACCAGACGAGCCGTCCGTGATCGCAGCCTCATTGCCGGAAATCTTGCCCATGTTGTCGATGGTCGCGGTCCCCGAGGTTCCGAGCAGATAGATTGCCACATGGCTGACATCGATCGATCCGCCTGCCTGATTGACGATATGAGTGCCCTTTTCCGCGGACTCAAACCCGCCATAACCAGTGACCGAACCGGAATTCGTAAAGGAAGTGCCTTCGCCGCCATAGAGTGCAACATAGGTGGCGGTGATGTCGCCGTGGTTCACAATCGTATTGTCGGCACCTGAAAGGTAGGCGGCTGTTTTTGTGTTGGTGATCGAATTGGCGCCGAACAGAACCGAGTTGCCGTCGGTTTGCAGATCAATGGCAGACGCATCTGGCGCCGTCAGGGTTCCGAGAATTTGGATATCGCTGTGACCGGCTGCAGGGGTATCGTCGATAGCCGGCATGCCGGTGATTTTGAAAGTGGCACCTTCGGATAAAATCCATGTGTCATTCGCTGTTGTTATATGCCAGGGTTTCGTTCTCGTGCCTGTGATTGTATGCGTCGCCATCGGGACCTCTTAAGCGTTGATACCCCCCTCAACGTTTCACAGGCCAAGGTTATTTTGTTGCAAGGCAGCCGGTTGGAGAACGGCGGTGCTTTAACGATGGTCGGCACGGCTTGTGACGTTGCCCCAGCAGTGGTTGCTTGCATTGCGCGGAGTTGCGCAGAGATACGGGCTAAAACTGTCCCTTCAGCCCGAACGAGATCGTTGCTGAACTGAAATCGCCGCCGGCGTCATTCTTGTCATGAAAGACTTTGCCGTTCTTCTCGTTGATCGTCTTGGTGTCGGCGCGTGTCTTGAACATCCGGTCGAACGAGCCGCTGAGATAAAGCGACATCCGCTGTGAAAGGGCGTAATTCACCGAACTGGTCAGCGAGGCGGTCGGTGTTGCGTCCAAATTATCGATGAACCTCAGGCTGCGTACCCAATGGTCGTCGATATCATAGCCATTGACGGAGACGCCTCCGCGCAGCGCACTCGAGAATGACCAGGCCCCTTCCTTGTGGCTGAGATTGAGTCCTAGATAGGGAACAGGCCAGACCTGCCGGAAGGTGATACCCTTCTGGTTCGGGTCGAAATGGCCATGCATGTCGCGAAAGCCGTTGCCGCTATAGATATAGGAACCACCCCAGGCGGACCATTGCACGTCGGTATATTTGAACCCGGCGCCGAGGCCGATATCTGTGTTGTCGCGGGACACAAGCGTCCGCCCGACTTCCGCGCCGAGCGCGAAATAGTGATTGAGCCGCGTGTCGGGGTGGAGCGACCTGTCCGACCAGGGGTTGCCGGGTTTCAGCCAGTCATAGTCGACGAGATGTCCATCGCCATTGAAACCGACCATGCCCTCCGCGCTGGCATACCAGTCATGGTCCAGGTCGACGGTGATCATGCCGTTGATGGTATTGACGTAACGGCTTTTCCAGATCAGCTGCGAGACCTTGACCGGGCCCTGATAGACATATTCATTCGCCTTGATCGCTGAAATGCCGAAGCTGCCGGTGAAGGTTACGGTGCCATCCAGCGATTGCAGCTTGATGTCGCCGGCCTGCGCCGCGCCAGCGGTTGCAACGAGTAAGGTCGTCAGAAATACGCGCCGCATCGGCACCCCCCGGCTGATATCCGAGAGCGATGATAGGGCAGAGCCGGACACGCATCAATGGGTTGAGGCTGCCAGTTCGGAGGCCTTGACAAGGCTCGCGTAAGCTGCCGAAGCCGAAAGCCGGGCCATTGGCGTACCGCGATCGAGACGCGAGGCGATCGACAGTGCGGTGACGCTGCAATTGCCCGATTTTTCCCGGATCGCCTGGCATGTGTCGGCGACGTCCTCGTAGATACGGCGGCGCTGACTGGCGGACTGTTCGAAATAGATGCGGCTGTTGGTCGCCGCCCGGCCGGGGCTGGAGCGGGTGAGCATGAATTCGTAATGGGTCGCGGGATCGGACTTGCCAAACGGATGGATTTCCGAGAAGGCGAGCTGCAGTTGGTATTCGTAGCCGGTATCACCGAGCGGTCGGCCGGTTGCGGACATCACGGTGCATTGCGAGGCGAGTGTGCCGATCAGCAGCGCGCATTCCTCCTMGCCCTTGCTCTGGATCTTCTGCGCCGCCTTGTCGAGCAGGCCGTCCTGGCTGGTTTCCGTGTGCTTCGTCTTCATGTCGTCGAGCGGTTCCTGGACAGTAACCACGACGCGCCGCTCGGGCACCAGGTCGGCATGACTGGCGAGCAGCCGATAGGCATGTTGGTTGGTCGTGCTCTTCAGGCTTTCCGGATCGACATTGGTGTTGAGTGCCAGCGCCTCGGACTTCCACTCAGTCTCGCGCACGGAAATGTCGCTGCCGAGCATTGCAAGATTGGCGGCATTGTAGATTTGCAGGCCGACAAGCGTCGTGAAGGGAACGACGACGAGCACGCCGAGCGCGATCAGGAATGTCTGCTGCCCCTTTGAAAGCGAGGCGAAATAGGAAAAGAATCTCTTCATGGTCTGCCGCTTCCGATAGCGGTGCCAGTGAACGGCTGGGCGCGTTAAGGTGGGCTTAACAACGCGTACGGCGAGGGCGGAGGCGGCCACGCATTTGGTATGACAGTTCAGGAGAGCTTGCGGGGTTCCAAGGCATTTTAGCAATCTGTCTTCTTGTGATGCTTTCGGGGCTTGCCGGTCCGGCTTGGCGTTGCAAAAGGCCCCTCGTCCGCGGAGATCGGCGACATCATCGAGATCATCGAGCCAATGGCGGCTTCGCGCGATATTCTACCTCTTCCCATGCACAGGATGAGAGCAGCGGTGAGCAGCATCGGATCGTCCATATCCCGGCCGGGTGGCATAAGGAATGAGCGTTCGGTAACGCAAACGCATGAGTGTGTAATAAATTGTCACAAAATCAAAGGTTTAACGATATGTTATCATCTGCTGTTGTTCTCTGTTGGTTACCGTCCGGTGTGCCTATCGATCCCTGACTGTGAGGTTCCAATGTTTTTCGACGATGATGAAGCTACGAATGCGGCGGTGCATACCAAGCAAATGCTCCTCGACACGCAGCAGCGCATGGGTATCATGTTGGATTCAATGCCGATGGGACTGATCATCCACACCCAGCAAGGCATCATCTTTGCCAACCGAGAGGCCGCGAATTTGCTTCAAGTGGGGCAGGATGAACTCGTCGGCATGCATTTCCTTGATTTCGTTGGGGAGGACTTCACCGAGGCCAGCAGACATATGGATGCTGCTTTCCATGCGGACATAATGGCACATGCGACCGAACTCACGCTGCGCAATCCCGTCCGGCCGCGTACGATCAACCTCATCGCCGGCCCGCTGCCGTGGCAGGGAAATTCCGTCATCCAGCTTCTGCTGCAGGACATCACGGACCTGAAGGAGAAGGAAGAAGCCCTGCGCAGGCTCACCATCACCGATGAACTCACCGGGGCCTACAATCGGCGATACGCCTTCGAGGTCGGCCGGGCGTCGGTCGCTTCAAGCGCCGTGGAAGGCAGTGTCTGCGTCATCGCCATGGACATCGATCATTTCAAGAAGATCAACGACGTCTATGGCCATGCCGCGGGCGACAGGGCGCTCAAGCTCTTTTCATCGCTGGTCGGCGATTTCAGCTCGTCAGAGAATCTCGATTGCACATTTGCAAGGATTGGTGGCGAAGAGTTCGTTGCTATCTTACCTTCGTCCGACATCCGGACGGCAGCGTCATTTGCCGAGCGTCTGCGCCTGCGCATCGCCGCGCTGACTGTCGACACACCTGACGCGGCGTTCCAATTTACCGTCTCTTTCGGCGTTGCGGCGAGCCGTGGCGCCAAGGACACGTTCGAAGCGCAGCTCGGGCGCGCTGATGCGGCTCTATATGCGGCGAAGCATGGAGGAAGGAATCGCGTCGTCGTGGAAAGCGATGCGCACAGCCCGCAGGAAACAGCCACCGCAGCTTGATTCGCCGGACAAGCCTGGGTGATCCTGCATCGCCAATCGGCAGTCCCTGTCTCGGCGACCTATCCGAGCGAGACGAGTCTGGCTTGATCGTCCGTTGAGCCGCTGCCGTTCGCCACCTTGCCCACCGCCTCTCTATAAAGCCGATGCTCCGCCGTCAACACCCGTGCCGCCAGCGTCTCGGCAGTGTCGCCGTCAAGCACGGGCACGACCGCCTGGGCGACGATCGGACCTTCGTCGACGCCTTCGGTGACATAATGCACCGAGCAGCCGGCCACCTTCATGCCGGCGTCGAGCGCTCGCTGATGGGTGTGCAGGCCCGGAAACAGCGGCAGCAGCGATGGATGGATATTGATAATGCGATGCTCATAGGCCGAGATGAAGTCCACGGACAGCAGACGCATGTAACCGGCAAGGCAGATCAGGTCTGGGTGGATTTCGTCGAGGAAATCGAGGATGGCGCGCTCATGCTCGACCTTGGAGGCGAAATCCCTTCGCTCGAACGCGGCAGTGCGGATACCCCGTACCTGCGCCTTGGCGAGCCCGCCGGCATCCTTCTTGTCGGAAACCACCGCGACGAATTCCACAGGATAGGCCGCATCCTTGGCGGCTTCGATCAGCGCTGCCATGTTCGAGCCGCCGCCCGAGATGAAGATCACGGCACGTTTGCGCGTCATAGGCCGAGGCTGCCCTTATAGGCAACGCCCGGCGCGCCTTCGGCACGGGCGATCATCCGGCCGAGCTCGACCACAGTTTCGCCCTCTGCCGTCAGGATTGCGGCCACTGCATCCACCTTGTCGACCGGCACGACGGCGATCATGCCGATGCCGCAATTGAACGTGCGCAGCATTTCGCGCTCGGCGACACCGCCCGTGGACGCCAGCCAGCGGAACACCGGCTTGACGGGGATGGAGCCAAGTTCGACCTCGGCGGCAAGCGTCTTGGGCAGCACGCGCGGAATGTTTTCCGGAAAACCGCCGCCGGTGATATGGGCCAGCGCCTTGATCGCACCGGTTTCACGGATCGCCTTGAGCAACGGCTTCACATAGATCTTCGTCGGCGTCAGCAGCGCCTCGGCGAGCGTCTTTTCGGCGTCGAACGGCGCCTTCGCATCCCAGCCGAGTCCGGAGAGCTCGACAATCTTGCGCACCAGCGAATAGCCGTTGGAATGGACGCCGGAAGAGGCGAGCCCGAGGATCACATCGCCTTCGGCAACATCGCCCTTCGGCAGCAATTGCCCGCGCTCGGCAGCACCCACCGCAAAGCCAGCGAGGTCATAGTCGCCCTCGCGATACATGCCCGGCATTTCGGCTGTCTCACCGCCGATCAGCGCCGCACCCGCCTGCCGGCAGCCCTCGGCAATGCCGGCGACGATCGCCGCACCCTGGTCCGGATCGAGCTTGCCGGTGGCGAAATAGTCGAGGAAGAGCAGCGGCTCGGCCGCCTGCACGACGAGGTCGTTGACGCACATGGCGACGAGGTCGATACCGACCGTATCGTGCTTGCCGGCATCGATGGCGACCTTGAGCTTGGTGCCGACGCCGTCATTGGCCGCCACCAGGATCGGATCGGCAAAGCCGGCCGCCTTGAGATCAAAGAGGCCGCCGAAGCCGCCGATCTCGACATCGGCGCCCGGCCGCCGGGTGGAACGCACCAGCGGCTTGATCTTTTCGACCATGAGATTGCCGGCATCGATATCGACGCCCGCATCGCTATAGGTCAGGCCGTTTCTCTTGGCGTCGGTCATCGCGCTCTCCGGTGGTTCCGCGTTTTCCGCGCAATGGCATGCCGGAGAGGGATTTTCAAGAAAGAGCGGCGCGAGAAAGGCGAATAGTTGTTGGAATTGGCAGATTCCTGCGGCGACGGCCTGTGGCCGTCAGATATAAAGTGGCGCCATCCGCCGCCAGGCGCCGGCGCGATGGGCGCGGCCGTCCCAGAAATGCAGCTGGTGCTGTACGCCTTTTGCGGCGAGCACGTGGCTCAGATGCCGGTTGTTGTCGATGAACGGGTCCTCATTGCCGATGGTGAGCACGATCTCCATCTGCCGGAGTTTCGACAGCCGCCATTCGCAATCGAGGCCGGGCAGGAAATGGCTCGGCATGTGATAGTAGATCGTATCGTCGTAATAGCCGTCGAACAGATCGCCGAAACATTCGACTTTCATCGTCAGGTCGTAGCGTCCGGAAAAGGCGACAAGTTTGCGAAACAGGTGCGGATGGCGGAAGACCAGGTTCGCAGCCTGGTAGGCGCCGAGGCTGCAGCCCTGCACGATGGTGCAGTCATGGCTGTTCTTCTCGGCCATCAGCGGCAGCACTTCATGGAGCACATAGTCCTCGAGCGCAGCGTGCCGGCGAATGCGGTCGGCAGGGTGCCAGCCGGAGCCATAAAAGCTTTCGTTGGCCAGTCCTTCGATACAGTAAAGTTGCAGTTGGCCGGCGGAAACTTTATCGGCCAGGCTGCCGACAATGCCGAGTTCCTCATATTCCCAAAAGCGGCCGTCGCGCGTGGGAAACATCAGCACCTTGGCGCCGGCATGGCCGAACACCAGAAGCTCCATGTCACGATGGAGGCGCGGACTGTACCAGCGGAGATATTCGCGGTTCATCGAAGAACTGTCTGACCTTTTCGCGGAGCGTGTTTTCCTGTTCCATGCTACCTGAATATTCGAAATGGCCCGCGTCTAATATGAAGGTTTCATAAAACTTTGATGACTCGAGCGCATTGGCGATGGAGAACTGGCAGGGCGGCGCCACCGCCGGGTCGAAGAGGGCCGCGGCCACCAGCATCGGCACTTTGATCCTTGTGGCGGCGATCGCCGCATCATAACGGCGCAGCATCTCGTGCACCTCGGGATGCCTCTTCGCATAGATCTGTACGCTCGCGGCACTGCCCGTCGTCGGCAGCGTCAGCCAGAGCGGCCGGTTGCCGAAGGTCGGCACATTGAGATAGCCGCGATCGATGCGCGGGTCGAACGGGATGCCGAGCGCACCGATGCCGCCGCCGAAGCTGATGCCGCTATAGCCCACCTTGCCGTCGAGCCAAGGATAGAGCGCGATCAGCGTCGACACCGCCACCCAGAGGTCGTCGACGCAGCCGGCGATGATGTAGGAATCCGGCTTGTCGATATCGTGCAGCACATGCCAGACGGAATTGGTCGAGATCGGCGGGCGGGCGCTGCGCGACAGGCCGCGATAGCAGGGAAAGAGGATCGCCGTTTCCTCGACCGGAATGTCGAAATCCGGCGCCTCGCGGCCGCTATAGCCATGGCCGACAACCAGCCCGCGCCGGATCACGCCCGTCTTCGGCAAAAGCAGCCAGCCGCCGATCCTGAAGGCGCCCGTCGACATATAGGTGATGTCGAACACGTCCCAGTCCGGATGCCGGCTGGCACTGCGGCGGAGCTGGAATTGCGTCTCGACCGCCAGCGCCTGTTGATAGCGGCCTTCCCAGAATTCATCGAAACCCGGCGGTGCATCCGGCGGCCGGATCGCCCGCAACTGGTCGAGCGTCATGCCGTAGGTGGGATCGAAGGGGAAGGCATGCTCAGTCGGTACGGTCATGAAATCGGCTTTGTCGCAGGACTCGGAGACGAAGACCGGCATGCCACAAAACCATCAGCCTGTCTCGCTTTCGGCCGGATCCGCTGCCGGTTGTCCCGGTGGAATAGCTCGTTTAGAGGGATTGTTCCGCAGTCGAAGCAGCAGAGGTGAATGAGATGCCGACCGAAAGAATGCACGCGGATGAATTGATGATCGACGAAACTCTTGTGCGTCGGCTGATCGTCTCGCAGTTTCCGCAATGGTCGGATCTGGAAATCCGACGTGTCRCATCGACTGGGACGGACAATGCCATGTTCCGCCTCGGCGACGACATGGTGGTGCGGATGCCGCGCATTCACTGGGCCGTCGATGGTATCGGCAACGAACAGGCATGGTTGCCGCATTTCGTTGGACGATTGTCTGTTTCGATCCCGCGCTTGCTCGGCAGGGGCGTACCTGGCGAAGGCTATCCATGGTGCTGGTCGGTGATGAGCTGGCTCGAAGGCCGCAATCCCGTGGTCGGCGCTATTGCCGATCCAACGCGCCTTGTCCGCTCGCTCGCGGATTTCATTCTGTCATTGAGACATATGCCGCCTGCAGAAGGCGCAATCATGCGCCGCCAATTGCCGGCATTCGACGAACAGGTACGCCGCGACATCAAGGCGCTTGAAGGCGAAATCGACACGGTTGCCGTGACGATGATCTGGGAGGCAGCGCTCCAGGCGCCTCGCTGGACGGCGCCGCCGGTTTGGCTGCACGGCGATCTGGCGTCGGGCAATTTGCTCCTCGTCGATGACCGGTTTGCCGCCGTGATTGATTTCTCCGGCATCGGAGTCGGCGACCCCTGTGACGACCTGCAGATGGCCTGGAACCTGTTGCCGGCAGATGTGCGGCCGCTGCTGCGGCAGATGGTTGGCGCAGACGACGCGACCTGGACGCGGGCGAGGGCACGTGCGCTGGCTCAGGCGCTTGTGCAACTGCCTTATTATTGGGACACCAACCTGCCCTTGGCGGAGAGTGCTCGGCATGTCATCAGCGAAATCCTTACGGAGCACGCAGCCGGTCTTTGTTGACATGGGTGGCGGCTGCTGGGTCGCAAATGCTTGACCGTCTCCGCCATGCCTCGTATTGCCTTGCATGAACCGACCATAGCGAGCGCACCATGGCCCCCCACATCACAGGCAAGGTCCTTAGCCGGCAGATTTACTTCTGGCTGCTCGTACTCGCCCTGTTCATCGCCTTTTTGTGGCTGTTTTCCACGATCTTGCTGCCCTTTTTGGCGGGGATGGCGCTTGCCTACTTCCTTGATCCGGTTGCCGACCGGCTGCAGCGCATTGGCCTCAGCCGCCTCGCCGCAACCACGTTCATCCTTCTGTCGTCCATTGTTTTGCTGGTCGTCGCGCTCATCATCATCGTGCCGTCGCTGGCGGCCCAGGCGGTCGATTTCGGCGCTAAGGTTCCGGGCTATGTGACGCAGTTGCAGCATATGGTGACCGACAGCAATTCGCATCTGGTGCCGGCCTGGCTCAAATCGCAGATGGGCAACATCAAGGACGATCTGTCGAAATATATCGGCCAGGGCGTCAGCTTCATCATCGGCGTCTTCGTGCAGATCTGGTCGTCGGGCAAGGCGTTGGTCGACGTCATGTCCCTGCTGGTGATCACGCCCGTTGTTGCCTTTTACCTGCTGCTCGACTGGGACAACATGGTGGCCAAGCTCGACAGCTGGGTGCCGCGTGACTATCTCGCCACGGTCCGCGACCTCGCTTCCCAGATGAACGATGCGATTGCCGGCTTCGTGCGCGGGCAGGGCACCATCTGCCTGATCCTGGCGATCTTCTACGGCTCGGCGCTCTCGGCGGCCGGGCTGAATTTCGGCCTGCTGATCGGCATCATGTCCGGGGTGATTTCCTTCGTGCCCTATCTCGGCTCGCTGCTTGGCTTCATGGTGTCCATCGGCATTGCACTCGTGCAGTTCTGGCCGAATTATCCGTGGGTTATCCTGATTGCCGGAATCTTTTTGTTCGGTCAGTTCATGGATGGCTATATCCTGCAGCCAAAACTCATCGGCGAAAAGGTCGGCCTGCATCCGGTCTGGCTGATGTTCTCGCTGCTCGCCTTCGGGGCGCTGTTCGGTTTCGTTGGCTTGATGGTGGCCGTTCCAACCTCGGCCTCCATCGCGGTGCTGGTGCGTTATGCGATTTCGCGGTATCTTGAGAGTGATTTGTATCACGGCGTGTCCGGGCCGGAGGCACTTGAAGAAGGTCCTGCTGCCATCGCCGTGAACACGACCTCGGTGATCACCCTCGAGAAGTAAGATGAGTTCCGCCGAGAAGAAAAACCAGCGCTCCAAGCAGTTGCCGCTCTCCTTTGCCCATCAGCCGGCGAGCGGACGCGACGATCTCGTCGTGTCCGAACCGCTGAGCGCTGCCGCTGCGATTATCGACCGCTGGCCGGACTGGCCGTCGCCAGTGGTGATCATCAGCGGGCCGCCGGGTTCCGGCAAGTCGCATCTTGCCGAGGTCTGGCGCAAGCGGAGCGGCGCCTCCCTGATTTCGGCCAAGCCGGGGAGCGATGCAGTGCTCAAAGCCGAAGAGGGGTCCGCTCTGCTGGAAGACGCCGATCGCGAGGGTTTTGACGAGACGACCCTGTTCCACGTCATCAATGCGGTGCGTGCCCATGGCAGGAGCCTGCTGATCACCGCGCGCAGCCGCCCTGCAGCCTGGAACGTCGACCTGCCTGACCTCGCCTCGCGGCTAAAGGCGGCGACTATTGTCGAGATTGGCTCGCCCGACGAGGCGCTGCTCGGCCAGATCCTGATAAAGCTGTTTGCCGACCGGCAATTGATGGTCGACGACAAGCTGATCGACTACATCGTCAGCCGCATGGAGCGCTCGCTGGAAGCGGCACAGAAGATCGTCGTCAGGCTCGACCATCTGGCTCTGGCAAGAGGCGGCAAGATCACACGCGCGCTCGCGGCCGAAGTGCTGAACGAACATCAAGCTGACGCTTGACTGTCATCCAACTATCGTCATCCTGTGATCATCACATTGGAAAAGACGGACAAAGCGATGAATTTCGAGACGGAAATTCCCATGAGCGCGACTGCGTTGGAGACGAATTCGTTGGTGGCGCCACTGGATGCGATCCCCGAATCGGGTCTGCGCAGCAGTCCGGATCGTTTCATCAACCGGGAATTTTCCTGGCTGCAGTTCAATCGTCGCGTCCTCGAGGAAACCCTCAACACCAACCATCCGCTGCTCGAACGCGTCCGCTTCCTGTCGATTTCCGCCGACAATCTCGACGAGTTCTTCATGGTGCGTGTCGCCGGCCTTGAAGGCCAGGTGCGCGCCGGCATCACGATCAAGAGCCCGGATGGTCGCTCGCCGAGCGAGCAGCTCGAGGCGATCCTCAAGGAAATCAACAATCTGCAGATGGAGCAGCAGGCGGCTCTGGCCGTGCTGCAGCAATATCTGGCGCGCGAGGACATCCTCATCGTCCGGCCGGGCGCGATCGGCAAGGAAGACAAGCGCTGGCTGGAAAAGGAATTCGACGAGGCGATCTTCCCGGTCCTGACGCCGCTCTGCATCGACCCGGCCCATCCGTTCCCGTTCATTCCGAATCTCGGCTTTTCCATGGGCCTGCAGCTGACCAGCCTGTCGGGCAAGGAGCCGATGACGGCGCTGATCCGCCTGCCGCCGGCGCTCGACCGCTTCGTCCGCCTACCCGACCAGAGCGGTGTGCTGCGCTACATCACGCTCGAAGACACGGTGCTGATGTTCATCGAAAAACTGTTCCCAGGCTATAAGGTCAATGGCTGGGGCACGTTCCGGGTCATTCGCGACAGCGATATCGAAGTCGAGGAAGAAGCCGAAGACCTGGTGCAGTTCCTGATTCAGGCCGCGCGCGATCCGGATGTCGTGGCGATCAAGCAGACGCTCTACCGCACCTCGAATGACAGCCCGATCGTCCGCGCCCTGATCGACGCCGCCGAAGCCGGCAAGTCGGTGACGGC